>JBGASH010000027.1:0-24179 GCA_044229775.1 Bacteroidia bacterium | reverse complement strand
ATGGGATCACCATGAGGATCGTACTCGGGGAAATCCAAAAATTTATCTAAGCGGTCGGCCAGGTCGCTGTGTTTAACATGCTCTAATTGTTCGGCTATATCATGAATTTCATCCCAATTATAGCCGAGCTTTTCTTTTAAAAACACTTCCCACAGGCGATGCTTTCTTACGATCGAAACAGCCGCTTTACTGCCTTTAGCGGTGAGTTTTGCGCCTTTCGTTTTATCGTACTGAATGAGGTTCTTCGCTTTCAGCTTTTTGATCATATCAATGATCGAAGCCGGGTTATTATGAAGGGCATCGGCAATAGCCTTTACGCTCACTTTGCCGGAATTAACCCGACTCAGGTGATAAATGGCCTTTAAATAATTCTCTTCCGAAAGGGAATTCATACAACAAGCGTTGTGCAAATATATTAAAAATAAATTAGGCTAGACTAATTTTATTTAATTGGGTTATCTAATAAATACATTATATTTGCTGTTCCATGTTAAAAAAAATCACATTACTTGTTCTCACGGTGGCTTTTAGCAAGATAGCTGCACAATCAACCAATAATAAAAAATTGCGCGATCTGAGTCCCGACCGACCACACCAAACCGAATCGCCCATTACGGTTGATAAAAAACACGTAATGCTTGAGCTTGATCTTTTAAATTATACTAAAGAAACCGCAGCTGGAGAAAAATTTCCTGTGATGGGTATTGGTTTTTTTAATTTAAAAGTGGGCATACATAAACGAATGGATCTTGAGGTTTTATCCGGTGCTTACAAAATGCGGATGACGGATATTGGGCCTGTTCCAAAGAACCGATACTTGGACGACTTTACATTTCGATACAAATACAATATTACAGGTAACGACTCCGGAAAATTTGCTCTGGTAATAATGCCAATCTTAACCACTAATAATTTTTTTGTAGAAAAATTCGAAGCCCTTAACGGTGGGTTGCTTTTAAACGCCGAATGGGATCTGTTGGGTAAATACGGACTAGGATATACCGGCGGTATTAGTTCTTTCTCTTTTGATCCCTTATTTAAACAAACCCAATTATTTTCAACGGTAAGTTTCGATTTTAAATTGATCGGTCCTTTAAGGCAATTTGTAGAGGGTTCTTATAGATATAATAACACCGGCAGCTTAACGCATAACTATTCGTTTGATTCGGGATTCACCTTTACGCCAAAAGAAAACTGGCAGTTGGATTGTGGGTTTTATTATTTTATTCCCGAACAAAAACCATTCATTTTTGTTGGAGGAACCATTCGGATCTAATCCCAAAAACGGTGCTGAACCGTGTCGTTATAGATCTTTCGCAAGATATTCTTTTCTTCTTCAGCGAGCTTCATATTCCTTCTTTCAAAAACCCTCGAAGTGCTTTCAAACATCTTTTCGAGCTGATGCGTTTCAAAACCTTTTGATCCACCCCATGCAAAAGAAGGAATATGCACGGGAGGGAATCCGCTGCCAAAAACATTACAACCAACACCCACTACCGTTCCGGTATTAAACATGCTGTTAATTCCCGACTTAGAATGATCGGCCATTATTAAACCGCAAAATTGCAGACCGGTATCTTCATTTTTTCGGGTATTGTAACTAAATAATTTTACGTTACCGTAATTATTTTTAAGGTTACTATTATTGGTATCGGCGCCCAAATTACACCACTCGCCTATTACGCTGTTTCCTAAAAAACCATCGTGCGCTTTATTAGAATATCCAAAGATGACCGAATTATTTATTTCACCACCCACTTTACTATGCGGTCCAATGGTTGTTGGTCCATAGATCTTCGCTGCCATCTTTAATACACTCTCTTCACACAAAGCAAATGGTCCGCGTACAAGACTCCCTTCCATTACCTCCGCATTTTTTCCTATATAAATAGGGCCGGCGTTGGTATTAAGAATAGCGGCTTCTACTTTTGCTCCTTTCTCTAAAAACACTAATTTTTTATTTCCTATAACGGTATTTGACTTACTTAGCACCACGCTTTTTCTTCCTTTGGTAAGTAATTCAAAATCGTAACCTAAGGCTTCGCCGTTTTTTGTAAAAATATCCGTTAAACTATTCAAAGAAAAAACAGTCTTGGTATATTCCGTACTATTCTTTAAGAATTCGTTTTGATTAAAAGTACTTTTACCCGAATTAAACGCTAATAGAACACCATCGGCTCTTAAACCAGTACCTGCCTTTAGTTTTTTAATTTCTATAACGAAAGCTTTTGTTGGAATGATCTTTGAATTAACAAAAACATTATCCGTTTTCGAACTCAAATTCTCTTTGAATTTATCCTTCAAATGATCCTTTGTTAAGTAACTAACCGTATTGCCGAATTTTTCCCATTTCTCTTTAATGGTTAATATACCTATTCTGATTTCGCTTACAGGTCTTGTATAAGTAAGGGGCAAAAACTTGCTCCAGGTACTATCATCAAATAATATAATATTCATAGTTCTATCTTGGTCTAGCTTCGCCACCCGATTGCGGGGATTGTGGTGAAGTTTCTTCCTTTTTTGGTTGCTGAATTCCACCACCGTTATTAATTCGCATGCCACCACCTTCGACATTTCCTCCACCAGGAGGTTTTGCATCGCCGCCATTATTGATCTGGCCACCGCCCGGATTATTTAATCCGCCGCCATTATTAATTTGTTGACCACTGTCATTTTTTTCTGTGCCGCCTTTTTTAATTTCTTCTGTTTTACCGCCTCCATTTTGCTGCTGATTACTGTTTTCGTTGTTGTTATTATTGTTTGGCTTACAGGTTCCGTCGTAATCACCATGCAATTTATGCTCCTGATATTGAAATTTCTTCACGTAAATATTAACCCAAGTACCATCGGCATTTTTATGACAGATCAATATTTTCTGATCGTTTTCTTCATTTACAGGACATTTACCTATTGCATCTCCATGTGCTTGGTGTGTTGGCCACTCGCTTAATTTGATGCTCATGTTTTGTTTCACATCCGCCGAAACAACGTGACAAATTTGAATGGTAGGATCGAGTTCATCTGCCGTACAAGCTCCTTTATGATCGCCATGAGCAGCATGCGATGACCACTCACTTGTTTTAATATTGATGTTTTGAGAAGTCCCGTCACCGTTCTTATGACAAATAGCAATTACAGGATCCATTTCATCTGCCGAACATGCTCCAAGATGGTCGCCATGCGCCTGATGGGTCGGCCATTGACTTGTTTTAATATTCATGTTCTGCGCTGTTCCGTTTCCGTTTTTATGGCATACTAGGATAGTAGGGTCCAATTCTTCATCCGAACATGCCCCCATGTGATCTCCGTGAGATTGGTGTAAAGGCCACTCGCTAGTTTTAATAACCATATTTTGAGGCAAGCTTCCAGGTATTTGGTGACACACAGTTATTTTAGGATCCAATTCGTCCGGCAGACATTCGCCTAAATGATCGCCGTGCGCCTGATGCACCGGCCACTGGCTTTCGTTAATTGTAATATTTTGCGCGCTACCATTTTCCTTATGGCAAATTGTGATAATTTTAACTTCCTCAACACAAGGGCCCATGATATCTCCATGCGCTAAATGCAGTGGCCATTTACTTTTTGGTATATTGATTTTTTGTTTTGTACCATTCTCATTATGGCAAATTGTAATTGTAGGATCAAACTCTTCAAGCGTACAACCACCTTTATGATCGCCATGTGCTGCATGAGATGGCCATTCACTATTCTTAATATTCATGTTTTGAACAGAACCATCCGCATTTTTATGACAGATCTCAATAACACCATCTAATTCGTCAGGACTACATGTACCTATATGGTCACCATGTACAGCATGTTTTGTCCATTGGCTCTGTTTGATCTGCATATTCTGCCATGTTCCATCGCCATTATTATGACAGATATTAATTGTTTGATCCAACTCATCGGGTGTACATGCCCCCATGTGATCACCGTGGGACTGATGAGATGGCCATTCACTTTTCTTAATAGCATTTTCCTGGTAAGAACCATCTGCATTTTTGTGGCAAATTGTAATAATAGGGTCTAATTCTTCGGGAGTACAAGCTCCAAGATGCGAACCATTATCGCCGTATTGCGACCATTGGCTCTTTTTTATGGTCATAGTTTGATAAGTGCCGTCTGCTTTTCGGGCACAAATAATAATTGAAGGATCAAGTTCTTCCGGGGTACAAGCACCGAGATGCGCACCCGCTGCTTGGTATTTTGGCCATTCGCTTTGTTTAACCGACAAAGTTTGATATGTTCCATCTGCGTTTTTATTACAAATAGTGATATTTAAATCTTCTGTAGCTGGCTGCAAAATATAAACACCTAAAACATCGCCATGCATTTGATAATTTCCATTCGCTTTGTTTTATTTTAATTGTAGAGGAAGCTGGTTGTTCCGCTTTTATGACGATTATTATTTGAATTAATTCTTCGGAAATTCTTCACAAGAATGGTCGCCATGAAACGATGACATACATTCACGCAAAATATTAATGTTTTGTTTATTTTTCCATCAGATAAAACGTATATAAATTCAATGAACGGATCTTCTTTTGGACACTCATATACGACCGCTTCGTGATAAGACGGTATTCAGCACGTTTAATGGAGATAGTTCTCTTTGGTCCCCAAAGCAGATGGTGATCATTGGATCATTTCGCTACCTGAAAAATAGCAATTTGGAGGCATTATCAGGAACCACAATCCTGATTAGTAACTTTAACTTCAAAAACATTATTTGCGTTAACTGTAAGAGCTGAATAAAATTCAATTTCTCCTGTTGAAGGATTAAACGAATAGTTGCTAACCTGATAGCCATTGTATTTTGCAATGATCTGGCTGGTTTGAACAATGTTCTTGGTTTGTGCTTTGAACGTGAAAGCTGCAACGGTTGACGTATAAGGAGAAGATGGCGGATTTGTTATTATTACAGTTGGTGGTGCAATTACCCGTTGCTCCTCATAAATGATAATCGTTGATTTTGAATCGGATGATGACTCGTTTGCTGCGCTAACAGTTACATAATTGGCACCAACTACTAAAACCGTATTAAAATTTACAAGGCCCGCATTATAATTAAATGGTGTGTTAATACCGTTAACTGTAACAGTAACCTGACTTGCGCTATTTACACCCGTTACTTTTGATTTTACATTGTAAGAGGCTTGTTTTACGGTATACGGACTTGAGGCCGGATCTGTTATTATTACCGTTACGGGCCGTGATGCTACGGTACTTGAAGCAGTTGAGAACGCATTGTAAATAAATGTTTGCGTTTCATAATCCTTACCAAAATCATTAGTAGCGGTAATTTCAAGAATGTTTGAGCCCGGATTCAATTTTAATTGCACAAAAAATTGAAGGTTTTGCGGATTAAAGTTGAAGAAGCTTATAGGATTACCATTGAACTTAACATATACATTGTTACTGCTTGTTACATTCTTAATAACCGCATCCACACTGACTAAAGCGCTACTTGTTGTGTATGGATCGGAAGAAGGATTTGAAATTATTATCTCAGGAGGATTGCCCTGCAAGTTAATAGTAGCCGACTTGGTATCGCTTCCAGCTTTATTAGCAGCAGTTATAATTAAATAATTAGGACCGATATTTAAATTGGTAAAGAAACTTAATTCGCGTGTGGTGAAATTATAATTATAACTTGTAATGTTTTGTCCATTGAAGGTAACATATATCTCACTTCGGGAATTCACATTATACACTTTTGCTTTTACTTCGAAATTAGGCGAAGTAGTATTGAACGGCGAATAAGGCGGATTTGTAATATTAACGATCGGTTTAACATCAACCAATGATACGTTTGTATTGGTATTAACGCTCATTGAATGTGTTGAACTGGTTGTACGGGTTCCTGCCGAATTATATACGTTTGTATTTGTTACAGTGGTATTTGTTGAACGGGCCTTTCCTCCTAAAGTGAATCTTAAATTAAGGGCCGCATAATGATAATAATCCCTGTTCTTACCTAACCAATCATTATTGCCTGCTATCACCCCATCGAGCTTATCGGCATTAATGCCAAGTGGTACGGTAATTTTATATTCGAAGATCATGGCAAAGGCAGGAGAGAACTGGTATCCTAATCCAATACCGGCTGAAGGAGAAAACGTAAAGATATCGCCGGGTTTACTTCCGTACGACCACGATTCGTAAGAATGATCAAGGTTAGATTTTAAAGACGATAAAGTACTGGCGCCGCCGGTTGAATCAATTTTACTGAAATCATATTTTTTTCCTTTAGCATCCAATAAATTGGAATTAGCCCTAAATCCACTAAAACCAATACCACCCCACAAATTAATTATGATGCCTGTTTGTTGTCTAAGGCGATTAAATTCAAGCTGAAGTTCAAGCGCCCCCTCCGAAATAGGTGTACGGTAATTTCCGTATACATACCTTTTTGAAGGCGAAGGTATACTGTCAAAATAATTAACGTTTGGATCGTATACCCCATTATAGGCCGAATTCTTAGCGATGTTGTAATCTCTTGTAGTGCTTAAACCGTATGTTCTACCCGAGAGCCAGCGCAATTTCATGGCCAGACTAAAAAAGTTAGTTTTATTCTCAAAGAATCCTTTTTCAAGGGTTAGCCCGCCGCCAATTCCGGCGTACGCTTTCATATCACAAGTTTGCCACATGCCTCCCATGTTCATACCAAAGCGCCAGGTATTATACCGAATCGTGTAACTTTGCGAGAAGGTTAATGTTGCAATAAAGAGTAAAAGTGTAGTGTAAAATTTTCTCATATATTTTTTTTTAAATTAAAAACACAGAACATATAATCCTGTGTTTTAACTTTACTAATATCTTGCCAAATTATTAATTAGTGTTGTTAAATTTAGTTAAGTAGGTATTTACGATTTAGCAGTATCCACAATTTTAAATTCTGTACGGCGGTTTTTAGCATGTTCATCATCAGTACATTCTACGCCATTACCACATTTATTAAGTAATTTGGTCTCGCCATATCCAACAGCCTTTAAACGTTTTTTATCAATTCCCTTTCCAACCATGTAATCAACCGCGGCTTTGGCACGCTTTAAAGAAAGGGCTAAATTGTAGGCGTCGCCGGCCTTAGAATCGGTATGGGAACTTAATTCTACACTGATCTTTTGATTGGCATTCATAACTCCAATTACCTTATCCAATACTTTTTGCCCGGCTGCATCCAATTTATATTCGGCCGAAGCGTAATAAATATTTTCAATAATGGTTAAACTATCCTGCCTGGCTTTGTTCTTCATTTCTAAGACAGCTAGCCAAGGGTCATCTACCGTAAATTCTCCCATAGCTACCTTGTCTCCTTCCAGGATCTTAAATTCAAACTTTCCCCTTATGTTCTTTATGATCTCTTTATACAAACGCCCTTTAGCATCGGCTATCAATATTTTTTTAAGTTTATCTAGTCTTGGGTCCGATTCATCCAGGTCAAACAAATATTCCTTATCAGCCTTCAAATTCTTAAATGTAAATTTTCCTTTATCATCTGTTGTTAATGTTTGATTCAACTGTCCGGTTGAGTTATATAGATTCAGCTTGGCGTTGCCTAAGGCATTTTTATCCTGATCATAAACATAACCATAAAGTTCCATGATCAGATCAGCGTCGGATACATCCATATCGCTAAGCATGGTTTTTTCGGCCGCCAGAATATTGAATTTAAAGCCATTTTTTGCAGTGAAGAACGTTTTTATTTCCTTTCCGCTTTTATTGGTTAAAGTGATCTTTGTATTAAGCGGCAACGTTACATCGCTCTCGTCAATACTCAAAATATAATTCTGATCGGCTGGTAAATTCCGAAAGGCAAAAGCGCCGAACTCATTGGTAATTGCGGTTTCTATAACATCACCGTACTTGTTGGTGGCTGTGATCTTCATATTTTTTAATGGCTTACTTGGATTCTCACCATACAAAATATTTCCTGCCAGGGTTAAATTATCGTCGGTATACAGATCGGGTAACGAAGAGGGATCAATTGGCAAATTCCGGAAAACAAATTTAGATCCATTCACTGAGTTAGTAACACGTGAGATCACATTTTGCGAATTAGCCATATAATAGCGCGCCTTACCGGTTAACTGCGGATCGTCGGTCTCAATTTCGGCCATGTACTTTTTATCGGCTTCCAGATCGCGGAAATCAAAAAATCCCTTTTCATTTGTTCTTGTCGAATCAATTATATGACCATCTTCTCCCAATAATTTAACTTTAACATTAACAGCAGGGTCATTCAAATTTTCGGTTAACAATACAGTACCCGATACAGTAATATAGCGATCGGTATATTTAAACCAGTAAATATCATCTTTACCTTTTCCGCCTTCGCGATTGGAAGAAAAATATCCGGTAGAATCGTTCGCAAAACAAATTCCAAAATCATCGGCGCTGCTGTTAAGCAACAAGCTTTCGTTGCGGTTCAGGATCCATTTTTCGTATTTGATCTTAGCGGTAAAGATATCGAGTCCGCCAAAGCCAGCCAAACCGTTCGAGGAATAAAAAAGCGTTTCGTCTTTTCTTATATAAGGAAACATTTCGTCGCCGCTTGTATTGATATCCGAACCTAGATTTACGGGTTTATCCCAACCATCGCCATTTCTTTTGCAATACCAAATATCTTTGCCGCCAAAACCGCCCGGCATATCCGAAGTAAAGTACAGATAATTATTATCGGCACTTAGGCTTGGGTGCGCAACCGAATACTCATCGCTGTTATACTGAAATGGTTTTATAAAGGCCCAATTCCTATCGTGCCCTGTAGCAAAATAGATCTTAGCCCTATTCACAAAATCCTTATTGCCGCGTTTTTCTTTGTAATCCACTTTTGTAAAGAGCAATGTCTTTCCATCAGCACTAAAACTTACAGGGCCATCATCATAATAGGAATTAATACGATTAGAGAACGATTTTTGATTGGTGGCTTTAGCTAAATTGATCTTAGAGATGTAAACATTCAAATAAGGCATACCATTAAGGTCATTGATACCATACTCAATAAAATCGGTTTGCTTCTCACCAACAAACACTAAATGATTATCTAATACGGCAGGACAAAATTCTGATTTTTCAGTATTAATTCCATCTACCGCGTCTTTTGGATTTTCCTGTAAATAAATTTTAAATTGTTCTAAAGCTTCTGTATAATTATTATTGGTTTTTAATACGGAACCGTAGTTATATCTGAAATCGGGCGACGTGGGTTTACCATTCAGCGCTAAAGCCTTCTTATAACAATCTTCCGCTTTTTTGTATTCGTTCAGTATCCTGTAACAATCTCCTAATTTAATCACCGACTCCGACTGAGCGGCATTGGGTTTTTTTACCGCTTTTTCGTACAAGGGAATGGCTTTGCTGTATTGCGCGTTGGCAAAATACCTATCAGCCTTTTTTATTTGAGAAAAAGAAAGGTTAACTGTAAAAATAATTAGTACTATCAATAAGAACTTCCGGTTCATAAATGTCGTTTGTTATCTTATAAAAATCTTGGCGAAACTGTTCTGGCTTTATTTTTTTGGAAATCAAACCCGATCATGATCTCATGACTCGGACCAAGTCTTCCTCTATACTTCCCTGCTCCAATATCATACGAATACCCTACCCGTAACTGATCAGTGGCATAAACTTGGAACAAAAATCCTACGCCATAATCCATCTTACTATAAATGCCAAACCATATTTTTTTGGCAAAAAAGAAATTCAAATTAACATCCGACATAACTCTGTTCCAATTGCGTTTAACCATCACCGAAGGAGCGAACACACAGTTATCATTAATAACAAAAGAATAACCTACTATAAAAAAGGAATGACTTCTTAAATTATAATTAACGGTATAAGTAGTGTCGTTCTTTGTTATGGCATTATTGTAAATGGGCGCGTGATTAATGTGCGTTGAGCTTAATCCCATAAAAAATTTATTACTCCTCAAAAATAACCCCGCGTCTATATCCAAAGCTCCTCTGTTTGTACTTGCCAGATCGGCAAAAGCAGCGTCGCCGGCGTTCTTAGCGTTGATACCGCTAAAATTGAATTTGTAATTCATGTATCCAGCCCTTAAACCAAACGATAATTTTACCTTATTACTTAATTTTGCAATGTAAGCGCCGCTAAGGTAAGCTCCTGTCACATTTTTCGCTCCAATTCCGTCATTGAACGCATTAAACCCAACACCGATCTTTTTATTAGAAATTGGGCTGTGAATGCTGGCGGCAAAAGTAGATGGCGCTCCAGGAAAACTAACCCACTGTTTTCTAAAATCTATCACTGCAGCAAGAGCATCTCTGGCTCCCGCGTAAGCGGGATTAATGGTCATTTGGTTAAACTGATAAAGGCCATATTGCGGATCCTGTTGCGAAGACCCCTTTAGTGCCGATAAAAGTAAAAGCCCTGTTACAATTTTTTTCATTTATTTATTTTTTTACTAATTCAATGTATCCTTTGATTAAAGCTGTGCCATCGCCCAGATCGATAATATAAAAATATGTTCCTGAAGGCAAATTTTGATTTTGGATATCGTTATAATTATCTTTATTCCCACTAAAAACAGTACCCGACCAATAATTATTGCTATTATCATAGTTCTTTATCTCGGCAAGTACTTGTCCCCACCTACTGTAAATTCGCACAACATTATCTCGGTACGCTTCAATATTATCAATGTAAAAAATATCATTTTGTCCATCACCGTTAGGTGTTACAATATTATAGGGAATAACATCTTTGCATTTGTCGGATACCGGCAAATTAATTAACAGTTTTGTACGGCAACCCAAAGCCCCCATTGCAATAACGGTATCTGTAAAATGATCGGGGATCGGGGTAAAAGTAATTGTAGAACTTTGTTCGCCGCCACCCCGTAAAACTCGGTGCTCCGGATGCCTGAAGTGTAGCCGTTTTGCCGCCACACAATTCCTTTGGATTAACGGTGTAAGTTAAATTAAGAGGGGGGCAAACATTTACATAAGCACTGTCTTTTCCAATACAACCGTGTACCGGCTCTTTAAAAGCTACATAATAGCTGGAAGAAACAGTAGGACTAACGGTTATAGTACCTCCCCCAACGTTCATTGGCATCCATGTAAATGTACAGTTTGACATATTTGGAATAACATAAATATTAATGGGTTGTCCGGCGCAAATAGTAGGACTGCAATTTGCACAAATATTTGTTGTTGGTTTGGGATTAACCTGTACGCTGACTGTGACCGTATCACAACATTGATTGATATCAAAGCCCACAACACTATAAGTAGTTAAACCATTACCTGAAGCGATCATTGGTGGGAAAGAGATCGTTGACGTAGGCACTACAGTTGTTTGAGTTTGAACAGTATTTATTAATAAATAACCATAAGTTCCGGTAGACTGTATGGCGAAACTGTTCCCTGAGCAGAGCGAATTGCCTGGCGAGACCAACGCTTTAATTGAAGGTCCTGCTGTGGCACTAACCACTGCGGGTGTTGAAAGAACCGTACAAGATCCGCCTGTTGGCAAATTATAAGAAGCAATTGCTGCATAGGTGCCGGCAAGTGTAACGCTATAATTATTACCTGCGACAGTTCCTCCTCCTGGTGACCAGGAATAACTGAAACCTCCATTAATACTGGCGGTTAATACAGCGTTACGACAAGAACAAACAAACCCAGAAACGGTAATGGTTGGCGAATATGAATGATTTAAGATGCTTACTGTTCGGAAAGAAAATAAATGGGAACCGTATATAACGAGGTCATGAAATCCGTTACCTTCAATATCCACCGAATTTATTTTAAACGGATTAGTTGAACCTAAAAACGCTTAAATTGATAACGTCGCCACTTCCACCCGAAAAATAAGGTGGTGCTGAAGAAACTCCTTTAACGACCAGCAAGAAATCAGTTCGACGAATCGGCAATACAAAGGTCGATAAAGGTTATCATTATTAAAGTCGTTGATATCAAAATCAAACGAACTATTATTGATGTTGCTGGCTACGGTATAAGAGGGTGCGGAAGTAAATCCGGATGACTGCGAACCTAAACTCATTAAAAAATTCACGCCTATTGAAGCGCCACGAACCAGGGCGGATATATCATCGATATTATCACCATTTAATTTTCGTACTTTAATTTCATTGATGCCTCCAATCAAATTGGTGGTGTAAGACGCGCTTGAGTTAAAAAAATTAGTGGTACCGGTGTTGTAATATACCTCCATTCTTCCGGCAATACCCCTTTCGGCAATTACGATGTCGGGAAAGTTATTCGTATCAAAAAAACCTACTCTAAGAATGGGTTTGTTATAGGCAGTAAAAGTTGGTAAAGCCAATACTGATGAAAGGGTTGTAAATGTAAAAGGCGATGTGCTGTTTGTGATGGTACTTTTTAAAATAGTGATGGGTATTCCAGGACCGCTACCGGGTTGAGCAATAAGAATATCGGGCCAGCCATCATTATTAACGTCGGCCGTTTCAATTGTGGGATGAATACCTGTTCCTGTAACGGAAATTGAGTAAGAAGGGGCACTAAATGCGAAAGACCCAGAGCTTAAATTTTTAAAAAACCAAACTTTACCACCTTCGTCAACCGTTGCAACATCGGGGGCTCCATCGTTATTGAAATCGGCCACACAAAAATCTTTTATACCATTAAGACCCGTAATGGACAAAGTAGAAGTGGAAGGTATAAAATTACCGGCCGGGGTACCTTTGTGAAAATCCACAACACCACTAAAGGAGGTTACAAAATATTTATTTATCAATAAGTCTTTTTTTCCATCCATATCCACATCCAGCACATAAGCCTTTGTTGATTGAGCTATATCTACCGGATTCAATGTATCAAGCCTTCCAAAACAAAAACCGTTCTTGTTTAACGAAACAGGCGGGAATGCAGATGGTGCATTAGCCGATTGCGAAAAGCAGGCCTCGGCCCAACAAAAAATCAAGAGCAGTGCAAAGAGCTTTTTAATATTTTCTTTCTTTTTCATTTTATTGCCTTACAAGTTCTATAAATCCTTTAATAAGCCGGGATCCGTCTTTAAGGTCAATTATATAGAAATAGGTTCCCGAAGGTAAATTCTGATTTTTCGTGGCGTCATTCGTATTTCCGTTAAATACCGTTCCGGCCCAATAATTATTCGTGTTATTGTACTTAGGAATTTCGGCTAGTACCTGTCCCCATCGGCTGTAAATATAAACCACGTTGTCGTACTCCTCAATATTCTCAATGAAAAAAACATCGTTTTGTCCGTCGCCATTAGGTGTTACAATATTATAAATATTTATTGGGCAATGACCAGTGTTGTCTGCTATCTTAAAGGTATCAGCGGGCAAAGTATCGGCAAGGCCAATACCATCATCGTAAATTACTTTTACAATATAGGTTCCCGGAGAAAGGGTATCGAAATTAACACAATTGTTATTGGTGCAGGTTGAATAAACCATAAACTGACGACCACCAAAGGGTAGATATTGTAGCGTTTGATGCGGCGTTTTGATACGTTAGATGGATCTTTCCATCCTTCTTTTTAAAACAGCTAATGTCAGAAGAGGTTTTGTCAACCCTAAAACGAGCGATCGCAAAACTAGGCTGAAGAAATCCTTGTGTAATGATACTTGATGAACCAATGGTTGCAATTGACACCTCACCTATGTTATAATCAATATGAATGTTGTTTGAAGTAACACCGCTTCCACCAGCCGAATTGATCACCTGACTAGGAATATCAGGCGTTTGACCACTCAGGTTTAAACACAAAATGCTGATTAGAAATACTATTATTATGCTTTTATTTATTTTCACTTAATTGGTTCAATAATTAATAATTTTCCTTAACAATAACTTTTCCGCCATATCCAGATGGGTCAAGCAACACGTTGCCCGAGCTTCCAGCATCCGTTTTGGCCCAAATCTGGATCGAATGTAAACCAGGACCCAATCCCGTAAAATGCGCGTTAACCGTAATATATTCTGTTGTACCACTCACAAAAGTGCGGTGCTCGGTTGTGACTGCCGTTGAATTTCCATCAATTCTGATCTCATAAATAATTTGTGATGCGCCTATAAACACCCCGGAAAAAGCTCTGGTATATAAAAAAACTTCAACTTCCGATTGAGCGGTTTGCTTTGTAAAATTCATTGTCCCTGCAGGAATTTGTGTACCGGCCGCAGTTACTGTAGTTGAACCTGCATTAAGATTACCAAATACAACAGCAGAAGGAGAACTTTTCCATTTAGCCAAACCAGAAGGATCAGACACCAGCATTCTTCCATCACCTTCAAAGCCATCTTTAATTTTTACATTTCCGAAAATATCCAATGATGCAACTGGAAAACCATTGTTGATCCCCACTTTTCCGTTTTCCATAACATCAAGAATAGAGTTATTGGATTTATTTAATGTTTTAAGAACATATTGAAACGACATTTTTGCTTTTACCACCAACCCGCCATCCATCATGGCTGCATAGTAAGATGTATCAGCAATTTTATTCACTACGTTAAGGGCGAAAGCTTTTGTGGAATCGATAATGAAAACGCCATCACTTGCTCCTAATACCATATTAGCACGTGCAAATCTTCCCATATTGGCATTGGAAGTTCCTTTAAATCCGAAAATGGACGGTCCATTATTAGAAATACCAAAAACCCCGGAACCTATTCCTGACACACCGTAAACGCCAGCACCGTTACCAACATTTTCTCCTAAAACTCCCGAAGATAAAGAGTGGGTACTGGCTGTTTTACCATAAACACCATGTCCACCCGAGAAGAAACCCGGATTTCCATTCCAGCCAAAAATTGCTGAACCCGGACCAACAGCATCATAAACATTGAGTTTTGAGTTAGTAGTACTTGTGCCGATCGCCACATTGTTTGTATTACTTACCAATGTAACCGTGCCACCACTTTGTGTCCATGGTCCACCAGCACCCGATAAATTCACCGAGTTGGTAAAGGGTCCAACCGTTAACGTACTTCCATTCAATGAAACTACAGGCGTAATAGTGACTCCGTTATTTCCGGTAACGGTTTGATAATTTAAAACTCCTGTAGAAGAATTATAGGATATATTGGGATTCGGTACATTTATTAAGAAGGTGGAAGATGAAATTGAATTGGGAGTTACAGAAACGTTTCCGGTTCCGGTAATAGAAATTCCGGTACTGGTAGAAGCGGTGGAAGAAGAAATATAATAAGCGGTAGGTGTACCAACCGAAGGTGATTGGCTTACCACAATTGGTAACACTCCAATTATTGTTGGTGATTGCGCTGAAGATATTGGGGTATTAACTGTATAATTCGGAAACGAACCACTAACGGTGGTGGACCCTGCCCCACTTATATTCAAGGGTACTTTTTCGGCATATAAAGCGTATGGCACCGAAACCAATTGTTGTTGCCCAATAATGGAATAACTTGACCCACCATTTGGGTCGGCATAGATTTTTAAAGTATAAGGACCGTTGGTCCAAGAAACATTCGATAATACCATCGAAGAACTGCCTGAACCTATGGTGGTATTAAAAACTCCGGAAACAGAATTGACTGGCGCGGAATTCGTTTCAGAATAACTTAATACCGAAGCGTTATCAATTATTTCGAATTTTAAACCGATCGATCCAGAAGTTATTACCTGACCACTGGCATTTCTGGCAATACCCTGATAATTTATCTTACTAGGGCTTTGCGAAAATACCGCAACGGCCAAAAAAAAGAATATAGCTGAAATTAATTGCTTCATTATTCAATCACAAAATAATTAAATTCAAAATTGGTTATTCCCGAAAAGATGCCAGGCGTGTTGTTGACGAACCTAACCATAAAATCCGTTGCATTAACCTGCAACAAATAAAAGTTCATGTTAAGATAAGCGGTAGTAATTAAAACGGTTGGTAAAGTTGCGTATGGTTTATTGAATACCACTTTTATATCTATGTTAGCTCCTGGCGCAATGCCTGAACTTGGAAAATTAAGTAGATTTTTCCTTTGACATCTGTTTTTGCTCCGGAAATACTTACAGAACCTAAGGGGGTATAAGAACATGCTACGCATGTAATAGTTGGTCCGGCTGAAGATTGCGATTTAATATGTCCGTTTTCGATCAGTAACGCCAATGAATTGCTAGGAGCACCTGTGGGACAAGTAGCCTTAATAGCGGCTCCACTACCAGTAGTTGAACCAAGCAAAGCGTCGGAGGGGCTACTTCCGTTTTGAATTTCAAATTTTCCGGCGCCACCAACTGCACTTTTATAACCGTAAATTGCCGCAGTTGTAGAAGTATTGGAACCATAAACTCCGGGGCCTCCGCCCGTACTAATACCATATATACCTGAAGCGGCTGGACTCATGTTTGAGGTTTGTCCTGATACCCCATGCGCTGTAATAGACGCAATTGAAGAATTATGATTACCAAAAATGGCGGCATTGGCCGTTAAAGTTTCAATTACTTCCAGTCTGTTGGCAGGTAGATTAGTGTTCACTCCAACAAAACCATCATTTCGTATGATCATGAGGTCGGTACCAGCCAAATTTTGTGACCTGAAGTTAAACGTAGGCGCAAAATTGGTCTTACCTTTTGTAACCAGGCCCCCATCAAAAAAACCAGCGTAAGCATTTAAATTAATGGTGCTTGTTTGAACCCCATACACTGCGCTACCGGAACCATCGTTTAACACCCGCAAACTATGATTGTTTGAACTTGAAGAAAAACCTATCGGTGTATAATTTCCGGTATTAAAATTTGAAACTGAAAAGGTAGGGTTAGGAAAGTCCTTCACCTCCAGTTTCGCGGTTGGATTAGTTGTTCCTATACCAACCGAATCGCCCGGATTTAACAATGCTACTCTATTGGCATTGCCTGGATGATGCCAGATCAAATTTGGAAAAGAAGCAAAGCTTAAAGTATCGGTAGAAGAAAACCCTCCTTGTATTACGGTTATGGATTTTCCGCTTATAGAAAGTTTTGGGGGCAATACCTCCAGCGAATAATTACTGGGTGCCGAGAAAGTAGAGGTCAAAATACCTTTAGCAGTAATGGAGGTTGTTGGCGCATTTTTTACATTTTCGGCATACAAGGCATAAGGTACTGAAAGCAATTCCTGCTGACCGATGATGCTGTAAGCCGTACCACCTGAAGGATCTGCAGATACTTTTAGTGTATAGGGTGGTTTGTTGCCCCAGGTTAGTGCATTAAAACCCGCAGTATTTGCAGAGCCAATGGCCGCCACAAAAACTCCTGAAGAAGAAACGGGAACCGATTGGGTTTCGGTAAAATACTCGCTATTATCGCTATTGTAGATCTCAAACTTCAATCCAATTGGACCCGAAGTAATCACATTGCCTGCGGCGTTACGTGCTATTCCTTGATAGTTTATTTTGTGAGGTGGGGGTGTTTGAGAAAAGGAGGCGAAAAAACCGAGGGTTAAAAACAAAAAAATAATCGATGTTTTATTCATTCTAAAAATTTCCATTAAAGTTAGTAAAAAAGGAACGCTTTTACAAACCATACGTAATAAAATGACAATCAGTTGGGTATGTTGACAATACTTTGTTTAAAAAACGGGTTTTGACCAAAAATTCAGCTCATAGAAATCATCGATTTTAAGGGCTTTTTAGGCTAAAAAATCAGTTGATAAACTACCCCAGATCGCCCAAAACTTTACGGATTTCGGGTTTAAAATAGAGACTGCTTTTTAGGATCTTTCCATCATCTCTTAAGATCGGTTTACCCTGCTCGTCCAGTTTACTCATGTTGCTGCGGTGGATCTCATCGTATACTTCTTCGATCTTGTGTTGAAGACCGTGTTTTAAAATGGTACCGAAAAGGATGTATAATTGGTCGCCCAACGCATCGGCAATTTCAACCATATCGCCTTTCTTACACGCGTCTAAATATTCGTCGTTCTCTTCTTTTATTAAATTATATCTTAACGTATAATCTTTTTCACTTATCAATGTGAGATGTTCGGCATTTCCGATCTTAAAGACTTCGTGAAATTCTTCAACCGATTTTATTTTTTCGTACAGGCGGCTCATAGTATTTTATTTTTTTTGATTAGCTTTTTTACTTGTATAATCGGCATTTAACGCATCCAAAACCTGATAAGTGATCTCCAGTTTCGGATTTGCCAGTAAAATGGTTGGTACCGCGTTAGAATAAGCCATTATATAATCATATTTTTCATTATTGTACGACCTTAAAAAGGCTTTAACGTTCCGCTGAAGTTCTTCATTCTTCTCCTGCATTTCTTGTGCAAGATTATCCATTTGAAGTTCTTTATTCTGAATTTCGCGCTGTTGTCTTTCAAGATCCTTTTTCTTTGCTTCCATTTCGGCAGGCGGCATTATCCCGGCTTGTGCCGATTGCTGAGCCGCTTCGTAATCTTGCTGGAATTTCTGAGATAAGCTCTGTATCTGCGCTTCCAAAGAAAGTTTACGCCCCTTTAAAACCTTCACATAATCCGATATAAATAAATAATTCTCATTAAGTGTATCAATATTTATGTAAGCGATCTTTGCTTCGGGTAATTTCCCATCGGATGTTGATTTCACCACCGGCATCTCATTGGTTTTATCATTGGATTTTGTTGTTGTTTCACCGCCTCCCAACGACGCTTTCAACGATTGCACCTGATAAAACAAAATGGCGACACAAATAGCCAAAATTGCTATAATTCCATATAAAACATTTTTCATTACTTCTTGATTTTAATAGGGCAAATATACACGCCTATTGTTCTTGTTCAAAGATTTTTAGTTTTTCGATATAAACAAGTTTTACATCTTTATCGGTGCAGTTGGTTAAAACTTTTACGAAACTAGTGGTTTTTTCAAATATCCTTTTTTCAGGATAAAGCGGCGTTTTCAATTCGGTTAAACACCATAATTTCGGGTACAACATATATTCGCCGCCTTCCCAATAAACAAAATGCCGCAAATAAAAAGGTAATTTCCTGTAAGCATCATCACTCAATAATATTTTGGCATTATGCGTATTACCCGAATACAATGAAAAAGAAAGGTAGGTTTCCCAGTGATTACGTAAATTAACAGCCGGTAATACCCAAAATAGCGCCATCACCAAATAAAAAACAGGGATCTTGAACAGGTGCGTGATCGAAAAAAAACGTTCGGTAGTTGTTCCCGAAAACAATAGCAATATCAACACCACCATTATCAAATTCCATGGCCAGATAACCATGTTATAGTTATTGCCAAACGGACTCATTAAAAAAACGATCAGAATGTGCATGATTATTGCCACCGGAACAGCAATGAATCTTAAAGGTTTTATCAATAGGCCCAATCCCAAAAACACTTCAATATACGGCACAGCATAACCTACTTTTACGATCGTTTGCATTTGACGATCGCTAAAAAAAGCCGACAGTGGTTTAATGAACCACTTGAAAGTATCATCTACAAAATTAGGATTGATCTTTTGAAGTCCGCTGTAAACGTACACTGCGCTTACGCATAATTGTAAAATGATAAAAAAAGAATGGTAATTGTTAATATTATCGATGCGCCAATTATAAAAGAGCAGCACAAACAAAATGCAATTGTAAAGATAGAACCATGGTTGCAACCGGTTTTGGTCTAACAGTATCAATGAAAGATTTAAAATCAAGATTAAAAAAATTAGGAGTCGGGGTTTGGATGAAATGATCAAAGCCAGAAGCAAAACGATCTCCAATACTAAAAAAATATAATCGTAGGGTGGTTGAACATAAAGTGCATCGAAAACCGGACAAACTGGAAACCAACGCTGACCGGCCCATAAATTTGGGCAGCAGCAAACAGATAACAGCATTCCAATGGCGACAGTAACTTTAACTAAACGTAAACGGTGAAAGATATTAAGCTTGAATCCTAATTCCATAGTTTACTTCGGCCGAAACCCGAGAAATATTTTTTGTAATAGGCTTCGTTAATGTCATTTATGATCACGCCCTTACTTGTAGAAGCGTGTACAAACTTATTATTTCTGAGATAGACACCAACGTGTGTTACTTTCTTGCTTTTTATCTTAAAGAAAACAAGATCGCCTTCCTTAACATGATTTTCCTTTACCCGCTCGCAATCGGCTTCCATTTGATCGGCAGTTCGTGCCAGTTTTTTATTGTACACTGAGGCATATAGCGCGTCTACAAAACATGAACAGTCTGTTCCCTTTTTATCGCAACCCCCATATTTGTACGGTGTACCATACCAATCGGCCACAAAACGGTAAAGTTCTTTTTTTCTCACTTCCTTCTCCTCCATTCCTAATATTCCAGCTACGGTGCTTACTTTGCTTTTATCATTCACCTTATCAAAATCAGTTATCACTTTATGCGAATGACACGAATAAAAAAAGAGTGCAGCAAATACTGCATACACATATAGTCGATGTACGGATCGTAACATTGTAATAAAGCTATGGCAAATAATAACAGATTTAAGAGTGAAAACAGGGGGTTATAGACACTGAATTGTTGATAAGCTTAGTATGTTAAAAATGGTTTAACCATCCTATAACATTTCGAAACAAAAATTCATTATATTTATAACCACTAAACTAACTAATGAAGCCCTCGCCTGATACCTTTAACGCCAGAACAAAGATCCCTTTGGAAATACTAAAAAAGGCCTACCGCCTGATGTATACAGCCAAAAGTATGACCGAGCTTTATGAAGCTAACAAGGATGTTACTGCCAAATACGTTCATGCCACTTCGCGCGGACATGAAGCTGTACAATTAGCTCTAGGATTACAACTTTTACCTCAGGATTTTTTAAGCGCTTATTATCGCGATGATAGTATCCTCTTATCGATCGGGTTAACACCATACGAATTAATGTTGCAATTGCTGGCCAAGCGCGACGATCCCTTTTCGGGAGGAAGAACCTATTATTCTCACCCTAGTTTGAAGCGGGATGACATGCCAAAGATTCCGCACCAATCAAGCGCTACCGGCATGCAGGCCATTCCTACCACCGGTATTGCGATGGGTTTACAATATCTAGAAAAAAACAAGATGGCTCCCGATCACAAAGGGTTAAATCCAATAGCGGTTTGTTCGTTAGGTGATGCCAGTTGTACCGAAGGCGAAGTTTCGGAAGCCTTTCAAATGGCCGTTTTAAAAAGTTTACCTATTCTTTATTTTGTTCAGGATAACGAGTGGGATATTTCGGCCAACGCCAAAGAAATACGCGCTCAGGATGTGAGTGAATTCGCCAAAGGCTTTCACGGATTGGAAACAAGAACCATTGATGGCTCTGATTTTATTTTATCATATAATACCATAAAAGAATGTTTGAACATTATTCGTACCGAAAGACGACCAATGTTAATACACGCCAAGGTGCCGTTATTGAACCATCATACTTCCGGCGTTCGTAAAGAATGGTATAGGGATGATCTGGAAGAAGCCGCTAAAAAAGATCCTTTACCCCGTTTAAGAAATCAATTGATCATAAACGGTGTTGACGCCCCCGAAATTAAAAAAATAGAAGATGAAGCCGTTCAGTTGGTAGATATGGATTATCAACGTGCTTTAATGTCGGATGATCCTCAACCCGAAGATCTTTTTTTACATGAGTTTGCCCCTACTCCAATTACAGAGGAAAAAGGAAACCGCTCGCCTGAGGGTAAGGAAAAGACCGTTATGGTTGACAGCGCCCTATTCGCTATAAGAGAATTAATGGAAAAACATCCTGAATGTTTGCTATACGGACAAGACGTAGGCGCGCGATTAGGGGGTGTATTCAGAGAAGCGGCAACGTTGGCGCAAAAATTTGGCGATCATCGGGTATTTAATACCCCAATACAGGAAGCATTTATTGTTGGTTCAACCGTTGGCATGAGTGCGGTTGGATTAAAACCTATTGTAGAAGTTCAGTTTGCCGATTACATTTGGCCAGGCTTAAATCAACTGTTCACCGAAGTGAGCCGTTCGTGTTATTTAACCAACGGAAAATATCCGGTGAGCATGGTTCTTCGCGTACCAATTGGCGCTTATGGTAGTGGTGGACCTTACCACTCCAGTTCAGTAGAAAGCGTTTTAGCGAATATCAGAGGAATTAAAATTGCCTATCCAAGCACTGGCGCTGATCTGAAAGGATTATTGAAGGCCGCTTATTACGATCCTAATCCTGTTGTTATATTAGAACACAAAGGATTATACTGGAGTAAAATTAAAGGTACTGAAGATGCCAAGACCATTGAGCCCGATGAGGATTATGTGATCCCTTTAGGAAAAGCGCGTTTAGTACAAGAGGCCAATGCCGAAGAAATCAGCAAGGGTAATAGCATGACCGTTATAACGTACGGCATGGGTGTTTACTGGGCTAAAAATGCCAGTAAAAAATTTCCGGGGCAAGTTGAGATCATCGATCTGCGAACCATTTATCCTGTTGATGAAATAGCCATTTTTGAAAGCACTAAAAAACACAACAAATGTTTGGTGCTTACCGAAGAACCTGTATTCAATGGCTTTGCACAAAGTATAGCTTCACGTATCAGCCAAAACTGTTTCGAGCATTTGGATGCACCTGTAAAAGTGGTAGGCGCCGAAAATTTACCGGCTATTCCTCTAAATTCTACTCTTGAAAAAACAATGTTACCTAACGTTGAAAAAGTAGAAAAAGCATTTGAAGAACTTTTATCGTATTAATGAAACCCATTTTAAAACATATTGCGGTAATAGCCTGCCTGTTGCCGCTTTTGTTTTTAGGATTAAAAGATACGCATGATTGGGGCGACGATTTTGCGCAATATATCATCGAAGCAAAGAACATTCAGCAACATCAACCGCTTGAAAAGATAAATTATATAGCCAATCCCAATAACATCATTTCTCCTATTTGTTATCCACCTGGGTTTCCTTTGATAATGGCAGCGACAAGTTCGTTGCATCATTTTGACATCCCTAAATTAAATGTACTTGTTTCTTTTTTTCTTTTACTCATTGGCTACTTTATGTTCGTCATTTTTCACCGATGGTATTCTTTCTTTCCTTCCCTCCTTGCGGTTTTGATCCTGGTTTATAACCCGCTTTGCCTGATCTTTAAAACAGAGATTTTAAGCGATCTGCCTTTTACCGCCTTAATGCTTTTGTTTTTTATTATATACACCAAACCCGAACCAAAAAAATGGCATTTCATTATATGCGGACTCCTCCTCGCTTTTTGTATCAACATGCGTTTTGCCGGATGGATCATTCTTATTGCGGTGGTGGCAGATCTTATTTTAAATATGGGGCTTACGTATTTTAAAGAAAAGATCCTCAAATACCCTAACTGGAAAGAACTTTTGTATTTAGCAGGAAGTTTTTTGGTGTTGCATGGTATTTTTTATTTTTTCTTTCCACAACACATTACCTATCCCGAAAACAAACACACCTTACCTATTTTTGAACGAATAATTTCAAACGCCACTTATAACTTATCCGTTTACCGTTTTTATCTTGAGAGTTACGACCTTAAAGAGTGGTCGTTTCTAAGCATCATCATCTCTTCCAGTATTATCTTTCTTTTTGTTTTAGGTTTGGTATTCTTTATTCTTAAGAATAAAACATCTCAACCCACTTTATTTTTAGTGTTTACATTAATTTACACCGGAACGGTTTTAGTTCACCAATACGGCAACGCCGGGGTACGTTTGTTGATCCCTATATTGGGTTTTATTTTATTTTTCGCCGCCTTCGCCTTTCGTGAGATCTTCACCAATTTTATTTTTAAAGGAACTTACGTTGCCACTGTAGCGGGAATAGTGGTTTTGTGTTGTTATTATGGTGAAGATAAAATTCTGGTTACCTCCAAAGCCGAAATACCGGGTCCTTTTACGAGGGAAGCCAAATCGCTGGTGAATTATATTAAAACCAATGTTTCGGATAAAGAAACCATCATGTTTGCCAAGCCTCGCGCTTTAACCTTAGTGTGCGATAAAAGAACAATTGTTCATAGTGAAAATCCCACAATGGAGATCTTACAGGAAGAAATTGAAACTTTTAAACCCGATTATTTTTTAGTGGGTTATGATGTAAGCGACCCCGTTACCAAATCCTACTTTGAAATTCCAACCGAAAACTGTAAATAATTTTATGCTTCTGGTAATTTCAGGATTAAAAAAAAATTACTTCTATAAAATAAATTTTTTTACCGTTTTTCAATATATCTTTAAAAAATAAACGCCGGATG
>JBGASH010000302.1:0-2823 GCA_044229775.1 Bacteroidia bacterium | reverse complement strand
TTTTACTCGTGTAATTAAGCGAAGTATAAAAATTATTGATAAAACTTTGCTGCAATAAATAAAATCCCTGCGAACCAAAACGGTTAAACTTTAAAGAAATATTGAGGCGTTTTTTAGTAGTGTGCGAAAACAACAATTTAAAGGCCTGCTCGTTCTTGCTCCCACCCATGCCGGTTAAACTGGCAAAGGGCCCCTTAGTGCGAAAATATTCTATTTGTTGCGGAGTAATAATATCATTACTAAAAGGCAGGTTGTATAAATTAAATCCCAGTGGCGACGAACGGTATTTTAAAATGTAATCGGGATTGGGCAAACCCAAATTTCCGAGAAAGTTGCGTTGAAAGGCATTGTGAATATTTTTTACACCGGTATCGGGATAGGCGATGTTGTACGCGCCAGAAGTATTACTGAAACTTTCGAGTTTGGAAGTGATATAATACGGGTCGCGACTGTATTTTACCTGTGAAACAACATTAGCGGAAATTAATGCAATGCCTAAAAAATAAAAGTATTTCTTTTTTAAACGAAACATTACGTTAAGCGGTATTTTACAACTTATCGAAAAAATGTTCTTCAACGTCAAATGTCGATTTAATACCTACTTCTTTAAAATCGTTTTCGATCCATTTAGAAGCCAGTTCGCGGCCTTTTTCTTTCAGTTCCAATAAAAACTCCCAGGAGGTATTCATTTTACTGCTATGACTTAACTGGCTAAGCGCGTCATAACCCGAAATGGTATGCACATAAATTTCGCGATTCACTTTATTGTCGGTTTTCAAAACCCCATTACGCAATAATTCGTTACGGTAGTGGATCAACTTCATTTCGTTTATTAAACTGCTGTTGAAGGAAATTTCGGTTACGCGATCAGCAATATCGCGCGCGGTGGTTGGAACCGAATTAATATTAATGGAATTAATTTTCACAAGCACCACGTCGCTCACGTTGGTATTGGTAATGAGAGGAAAAATAGGAGGGTTACCCATGTAACCGCCATCCCAATAATATTCGCCTTCGATCTCTACCGCCTGAAACAAAAAGGGCAAACAGGCCGATGCCAGAACCGAATCAACCGTAATTTCTTTATTACTAAAAATGCGTGCGCGGTTGGTCTTAACATTGGTGGCGCAAATAAATAATTTCTTTTTGTTGTATAACTGCAACTCTTTAAAATCAACGATCTCGTTTAAAATATCGCGCAGCGGATTATAATTGAACGGATTAAAATTATAGGGCGACATGAACTGCGAAATGGCATTGAACCAAATATAGCCGGGCGAATTATAAATATCGCCATTGCCAAAATATTTGTCCATTAACCCCGGCTTTAAAAAAAAGCTTCCACTCACCGCGATCTTGCGCCATAGTTCTTCGAGTAATTGTTTTGCTTTTTCAGCACCACCCACATGCAATCCATAAGCGCAAACCACGGCGTTAATAGCCCCGGCGCTGGTTCCGCACATGGCGTCGGCCACCAGTTCATCTACTTCAATAAGACGGTCGAGAACTCCCCAGGTAAAAGCTCCGTGAGCGCCACCGCCCTGCAGAGCCATTCCAACATTTTTAATTTTTTTGCTCATAGTAACACAAGTACGTTTATCAAATATACGTTTTTAAAGGTATAGGAAAGATCAGCAAACAGAGGGTATTTACTATAAATTGTTAAAAAGAAATGGTTAAAAATTACTTCGTTTTACCTTTTCCTTTTGCTCCCTTTGCAGGTTTAGCCGGCTTAGGTGCTACCACAACAGGTTCTTTGTATTTGGTAACAATAAATTCGGTACGACGGTTCTTGGCGTGCTCTTCTTCGGTGCAATTGGATTTTATCTTTCCTTCGCAACCACAACCGTTCAATAATTTTTTCTCACCATACCCTTTACCAAAGATGCGGCCTTTAGAAATACCTTTGCTTACAATGTAAGCGGCACTTGCTTTAGCGCGTTTATCGGATAAAGCCAAATTTTTAGCGGCGGCGTCGCGACAATCGGTATGCGAACCTAATTCTACTACCATACCCGGATAATCCATCATTACCTTTACGATCTTGTCTAATTCCACAGCGGCATCCGGACGAATATTAAATTTACTTACGTCAAAATAAATAGGATTTAAATTAGCCAGTTTAGCCAGGTCGATACCCACTTCAATCTTCGATAATTTCATATCAAGTTTTTCGTTGAGCTTTATTTCGCCCGAAGTGGTGATCTCGGTGCTAAAGTTTAAGGTCTTTTTTAAATACCCTTTTTTCTCCAACACGATCTTGTAACCTAATTTATCGCCAAACTTTTTACCCGGTAAGGCTTTGCGGTAATCGCCGCCTGCTGTAGTGGTATAAGTATCAAAAGGCGAATTAGAGATGCTGTCGGTAATACTGATCTTTACATCCGATAACGCAACGTTAGTTTTAGCGTCGGTAACAAAAGCCAACAATACGGTTTCAGGATCTTTATCCATAAACACTTCTTTGGTGAAATCATCCTGCTCAGATGATTTAGTTGATAAGGTATCGGTTGTTGGGTAATATTTTTCTTTTTTAACCGACAAGTTGTAAAAAATATCTTCTTCAATAAGTATGTCGTACTCACCTTTATCATTAGTAGAAGTTGAATCAACATTTATTTTAAGCGACGCGGTTGGCACCGGTTCTTTTGTGTAGCGGTCTTTGGTAATTATCTTTACATCCTTACCTCTTTTCACATCGCGCAACACATCCACGGTAAAAATATCATCGTTAATATCGCCACTGGTGCGGTTGGTGCTAAAGAAACCCGATTTACCATCTTCTCTCAGGTAATACGAAAAGTCATCCATTTCGCTGTTCAC
>JBGASH010000301.1:0-2827 GCA_044229775.1 Bacteroidia bacterium | reverse complement strand
TAATCTAACCACGCAACCGCATCAGCCGATAATTTGGTAACGGTAAAGTTTAAAAGGTTCGGATTGTTGATGGTAGTAGATGAACAGTGCGTGGCCAATCCCACGTAATCACCAAGATAGTCGTTCGTATTAACGCCATTGGCGGTGATGGAATAATTGGTACCCGAATAAGAAAAGTTATAATTAGAAGGAAGATTACTGCGTGCACCGATCTTGGTTTCGGCCCAAATGGTATCGTTAACCACCAAATTCGGGATAGGATAACTGAACGAGTAAGAAAGATTGATATCGAAATATTCGCCGTAAAATTCACGTCCCGATTTTATGAAATTCACAAGGTTTTTTTCGTGATAATCTAAATAATCATACGAGGTGCAGGTATTGGTAGGCACCGAACCCAGGATCGGATTATCCGTAATGCGTTTACCGCCCGCACCCATGTCGGCTGTAATGTAATAGTAGCTGGTGTCACTGTAAAGACTAAGTTGATGAGTGTATTTTAAGCACGACTGACTAATAAACGTATTGTTATTTAATTTCCATTCGTCTGTACCAACACCGTAAAATAAAATGTAATCGGTGGCATTAAAAACATTGTCATTTTCACCAATTACCTGAATGGCGTTTTCTTCAAGATCATCGTACCTGAAAGTGCCGTTAAACTCTGGTGTCATATGTCCGCCATTACCATAAATGCGTAAATTTTTTGGATTGATGTTATCAATGTCCAAGCCTATATTTTTCAAAAATGTTTTATCAATTTTGTGAACCCCGGTTTTTGTAATTGCTATTTTATACCAGTTACCATTGGCGAGAACAGAATTGTTTTTAAATGCCGAAGTATTTTGAATTTTTTTCTGTTGTGTTGAAGAAGTTATTTGCCAGTTGATATTGTAACCAATTAATTCTTCAATTAAGTTTTGATTATTTACGCGGAAAGGAATTATTTTAACAAAGTGAGCGGCATCCGATCCTGATGTTGAGGTGATGATTTCTGTTGCAAAGTCCGTTGAGATAAATTCTTTATAGATGCTTAAGAGTTTTTGCGAAACTTCTGCACTTAATACTAAAGTTTTAACATTTGCGAGTGTAGCTTTTGCCGAATAACCCGTTGAACTTTGTTTGAGTTCCTGAAAGTATGGAAGGTTTTTTTTAAGCGGATTGTAATGTGCGCCACTTAATTTAACCGGCACGTAAATGTTATCGGTAAATTCCAATTTTGAAACAGGTGTTACTGAAATTTCGGTGGTGGTTTTTGAGGCAAATTCATCGCTTTTCTGACAAAAAAGCGAACTGAAACAAAAAATCAACGTAAAACTGTATAAGTGCTTGGTTTTAATCATGGCATAATATCACAAAAATAACGGTTATGTTAAAAAAATATTGTTCAAATAATATTTTTGTTTTTAAAAAAGGATTATTAAATTTGTATTCTAAGGTTATCCTAGATTTTTATATGGTTAAGAAATTAGGTATTATTTTTATTGTTTTAATTGTCGGCATTTCTGTTGATGTTAAAGCGCAGGATCCGCAGTTCACACAGTTCTACGCTAATCCTCTTTATCTTAATCCTGCTTTTGCCGGAACAGCGCGTTGCCCCCGTATTTGTTTGAATTATCGTAACCAATGGCCAAACCTTTCTGGAACCTACGTAACTTACAGTGCCTCATACGATCAGCATTTTGACGGACTTGGTGGTGGTATAGGGATTTTAGTTACAACCGACGATCAGGCTAAAGGAACCCTTAAAACTACTACAGCCAGCTTCATGTACTCCTATCACGCGGCCATTACCCGTGAATTTTCCATTAAAATGGGCCTACAAGCAACTTATTTTCAAAAGAACTTAGATCGTACCAAGCTTAACTTTGGGGATATGATCGATCCTCGTCGCGGTTTCGTTTGGAATACTAACGAGATCATTCCTGCTCAAAGTAAGTATAATGCCGATTTCTCTGCCGGACTTTTGGGCTACAGCAAACGTTATTTCTTTGGTTTTGCGGCCAATCACCTTACCCAGCCTGATGAGGGTTTATTAGGAGTTTCTAAACTACCTGCTAAATTCACCGTACATGGCGGGGCTATCATCGAATTGGAAAAAGGTGGCGCAAGTTACTTATCTCCAAACATTTTGTTCCAGCAGCAACAAAAGTTCAGCCAGCTTAACCTAGGTATTTATTATGTTAAAAACGCCTTGGTAGCGGGTTTATGGTACAGAAATCAGGACGCCGTTATAGCCTTGGTTGGTCTTCAATCAAAAAACTTTAAGTTTGGTTACAGTTATGACGTAACTATCTCAAAATTAGCAGGTAACACAGCTGGTTCTCACGAAATTTCTCTTCAAATCCAGTTTGAGTGTAAGCCTAAACGCAAGAAATACAGAACAATTAGCTGTCCATCTTTCTAAAAATTTGTAACCTTTTATATTATTTTACGTTATAGCGTTAATTAACCCTAATCATATGAGTTTAAATTGGATAAAAAACCGCAAAATGTTAACAGTCGCTTCGGCGTTAATATTAGCGTCATGTTCTCAAGAACGTTCACCGGCTACTGGCTGGGCTTATAACAGTTCTGAAAACGGAGGTTTTACCAAAATGCCTTACGAAGAGCAAGAAACCGGTCCAGGCCTGGTTCTAATTGAAGGAGGTGCATATACTATGGGTCGTACAGAGCATGATGTTACTTATGAGTGGAACAACGTGGCCCGCCGTGTTACGGTTTCTTCCTTTTATATGGATGAAACAGAAGTAAGCAATTTCTCTTATCTGGAGTATTTATATTGGACCTCACGCGTGTTTGGACCAACTTTCCCGGATATATATTA
>JBGASH010000026.1:0-23012 GCA_044229775.1 Bacteroidia bacterium | reverse complement strand
CCTAAGAATGTAATTACAGCGGTTGCTCACGGTCACCAGGCAGCTGTTTCTATTAATAACTTTTGTCAGGGTGTCGATGTAAAAAAACGCCTTGCGCCATTTGTGAATTTAGTGAGTCAAAAAATGGGAATTCACGAATGGAGTTATGATAGTGAAGTAGTAACCGATCACCGTTACGCGGTTCCTCAGGCCGATAAAAAATTAACCCTTACTAATCGTAAAAAGGAAGTAGAGCTTGGGTTTGATCCGTTGAGCGGATTTAAAGAAGCGCAGCGTTGTTTGAATTGCGATGTACAAACGGTGTTTACAGAAAGTAAATGTATTGAGTGCGATGCCTGTATGGATGTTTGTCCTACTTCTTGTATTACTTTCACTGATAATGCAGAATCGGAGGACGACTTACGTAATAAATTAAAAGTACCTGCCAAAAATAAAACGCAGGAATTATATGTTTCAGATGTTCTTCCCACAAAACGTGTGATGGTAAAAGACGAAGATGTTTGCGTGCATTGTGGGTTATGCGCCGAACGTTGCCCGACATCTGCATGGGATATGCAGAAATTTTATTATAATGTAACTAAGACATGTCACTAAAAGTTAACGATTTTGTAGTACGTTTTGCTAACGTAAACGGAACAGGTTCCGCCAGTGCGAATTTTTTATTTACTAAAGCCATTTTCCGGATGGGAATCCCGGTTACTCCCAAAAACATTTTCCCATCCAATATTCAGGGTCTGCCAACCTGGTACGAAGTACGTGTTAGCGATAAGGGATATTTAGGAAGAAGAGAAGGCATTGACCTGATGGTAGCGGTGAATCCTCAAAGTATGTTGAATGACGTAAAATCGGTAAGAACCGGTGGTTATTTCATGTACGACAGCTCAAAGCCCCTGCATAAAGAATATATTCGCGAAGACATTACCTATTTGGGTATTCCCTTAATGGAAATGTGTAATGCCGCTTATACAGATGCGCGCCAGAGACAATTGTTTAAGAATATCATTTATGTTGGAGCGCTTGCCGCCTTATTGAATATTGAGTTCAAAGAACTGGAAGGATTATTAGCAGATCAGTTCAAAGGAAAAGAGAAATTAATCCCAATGAACGTAAAAGCGTTACAAATGGGTGTGGATTACGTTCACAAGCATTTTAAATATCCTCTGGAAATACGTTTAGAACGTCGCGATCTTTTAAAAGATGCTATTATGATGGAAGGAAATGCCGCTTGCGGTCTCGGGGCTGTTTACGCCGGAGCAACGGTTGCTGCCTGGTATCCCATCACGCCTTCTACCTCAGTGGTTGAAGCTTTTGCCGATTACGCCAGCGAATTACGCGTGGATAAAGTGACGGGTAAAAAAAATGTAGCCATTGTACAGGCAGAAGATGAATTGGCTGCCATTGGAATGGTGATTGGCGCTAACTGGAATGGGGCACGTTCTTTTACCGCTACCAGCGGTCCGGGTGTTTCATTAATGAACGAATTTTTAGGATTAGCTTACTTTGCGGAAATTCCTGCAGTGTTGATCGATGTACAACGAACAGGTCCTTCAACAGGAATGCCAACACGTACACAGCAATCCGATATTATGGAAGCGGCTTATGCTTCTCATGGTGATACAAAACACGTTCTATTATTTCCGTCAACACCAAAAGATTGTTTCGATATGACCATCGATGCTTTTGATCTGGCGGAAGAATTGCAAACACCGGTGATCATGATGACCGACCTGGATCTTGGAATGAACGATCACGTTTGTCCACCACTTGTTTGGGATGAGAAACGCGAATATAAAAGAGGAAAAGTATTGAACGCCGAGCAATTGGAGAAGATCGAAAAATTTGGACGTTATTTAGATGTGGATAATGATGGGATCACTTATCGTACGTATCCCGGAACGCATCCGTCAAAAGGTTCTTTCTTTACCAGAGGAACCTCACGCGACGAATATGCTACTTATACAGAAGATGCAGGTGCTTACAAACGCAACATGGACCGTTTGATAAAAAAATGGAATACTGCAAAGGATATGGTGCCTGCACCACAGTTGTATCAGGATAAAAATAAATCGGATTACGGTATTTTGTTTTTTGGTACCTCTCAATATGCGGCGCAGGAAGCCATGGATCTTTTAAAAGAAGAAAACATTACGGTTGACGCGATCCGTTTAAGATCATTCCCTTTTAATAAGCAAGTGGAAGAATTCATCAATTCACATAAAAAAGTATTTGTGATAGAGCAGAACCGCGACGCGCAAATGAAAAGTTTATTAATGATAGAGTTGGAGGCCGATCCACACAAATTAGTTTCTGTATTGAATTATGATGGTTATCCGATCACTGCGGATAATATTATGAAACAGATCTCAAAAAATTTATCAGCCGCTCCAAAAAAAGTAAAAGCTTAAGATATGAGTTACATTAAACCCAAATTTCGTCACCCTTCACTTCCTAAAAATAAATTAGGATATACTATCGATTATTATGAAGGATCTCTTTCAACTTTGTGCGCAGGTTGCGGCCACGATTCTATTAGCGCCGCTATTGTTCAGGCAAGTTATGAAATGAGCATTGAACCGCATCGCCTTGCTAAATTGTCTGGCATAGGTTGTTCGTCAAAAACACCGGCGTATTTTTTAAGTAATTCGCATGGGTTTAATTCAGTTCACGGACGTATGCCTTCAGTGGCAACAGGAGCTAATTTAGCGAACCGCGATCTTATTTATTTTGGTGTTTCGGGTGATGGCGATAGCGCCAGTATTGGAATGGGACAATTTGTTCATGTTATACGCCGTAATTTAAAAATGGTTTACATTGTGATGAATAACGGTTGTTACGGTTTAACAAAGGGACAAGATTCAGCGACAGCGGATAACGGTTCTAAAAATAAAACCGGACACGTTAATAATTTTGAATCGATCGATCTTGCCAGTTTAGCTATTGAGTTGGGAGCAACATTTGTGGCGCAGAGTTTTTCGGGCGATAAAGCTCAATTGGTGCCGTTAATTAAAGCGGCCATTAAACATCCGGGTTTTGCATTCATTAATGTTATTTCTCCATGTGTGACCTTTAATAATAACATGGGTTCTACAAAATCTTACGATTATGTACGTGAGCACGTAGAGGCCACTGCCACCGTAGATTTTGTGCCGGAAATGGCAGAGATCAGTGTTGATTACGGAAAAGGAGCACATAAGGAAGTGAAAATGCATGATGGTTCCACTATCCAACTTCATAAGTTAGCGGAGGAATGGGATCCATTGGACAGACAATCGGCTATGAACGCGGTATTGAATGCCAAACAAAAGAACGAGATCCTTACCGGACTTTTATATATGAATCCTAATGCAAGCGATCTGCATCACTTACTTCAAACCAGTGATCGTCCTTTGAATACAATGAGGAAAGAAGATCTTTGTCCGGGTTCACAAGTTTTAAAAGATATTAACGCAGATTTGCGTTAGGCGGAAATTGTTTTTCCAAGAACCTTTTTGATCCTCAAATAATCCAGGTAGTAAAGTACTTTAACAGAGATCATGTTGTTTTGTGGCGAATTAAGTGTGGTTTTGAAATTATCGTAATAATTGTCGTTGATCTGGCTTTCGCGTTTTAAGAGGGAATTCTTCCAAATAATATTTAATTCGCTACCGGGTGCAAATTGCCAGTAAAACACCATGTCGATATTAAAGGCATTAAAATTCACGTTATGATCGTAAGGATACAGATCATAAGCATTCAATAAACCATCGTTCCCTAGTTGATAATATTGTTTGTATTGGGCTTTTGACCAATAGTGTCGCAACCGGAACGTTAACGACATTTTATTGCTGAATTTGTAAGCAGATGAAACAACATTACTAACGGTTTGCATATTCCTACGACCAAATACAATGGTGTCGGGGTTACTGTAATTCACGCAACCAATATCGTCGTTCCTGAAAAAATTGCCGGCTTCGTAAATAAACGACAATTTGTTGTTTACGCGATAGCGTGGCGAAATGGTTAAATTGAAATTATGCCGGTCGTTTTCTTCAAAGATCCTGTAGTTACCGGTAATATCAAGAGCAAATTTTTTGCGGTAATCGGTTGAAATGAAACCACCGGCATTATAATTTATGGGGAATGTGTAAAAACGGCCGAACACCCGTGGTTCGTAGTAATCGTAGGTTATTACAGGTTCAATGCCGTAATTGATCCCGCAGGTGAAAAAGCGTTTTGAGAATGTGGTATTGTTATCACCATAGATCCCGAAATTCCAAAATGCGCTCGGGTTATACATACGCTGATAAACGATGCCAACGTGGTTAAAGGAATTATTCACCTTCCAAAAGGGTTTGTAAATATTATAATTCAGATCAATACCGCTCTCCATATTATTACTCAATAATAAAATACCAAGGTCATTGGGATTATAGCGATCGGTCTTTAAAGCGCCCCACACGTTCCACTTAAAATTACCGCCGCTTTTTCCAAAGTCAAGCTCGGCGCTGTAACCATTATCCGGCCGCGCGCTATCCGGAAATAATTTACTGCTTATCACACCGGCCCCTCCAATGGTGTACATGTTCTTTTTATTATTGAATCTGAAATTCGTTCCGGTAACATTGGCATCGTAATAATGCCCGTCGCGAGTAACGTTGGTATTGATAAAACTTACGGACGAATTGTTTTTAAGCGCCTGATCCAATACCACAATGTTATAATTGGTGTATGGCGCTGTTAAAACTTTACGGGTGTTTCCCAAGGTATCCTGAACGGTGGCGTAGGCCTCGTTGGATAAACCATTAAATAGACCTATACCTAATTTCCCTGCGGTACGTCCTGAGATCTTTGTGGCGTTCAGTAATTGTGTTTGCGCCGGATTCTTCACAATTTTTTCACCGTCGTTCAATTTCGAACTTACTTTGTAATAATCGATCGGTGTTCCACCCACGCGCCTTGAATAAAATAATCCGCTCTTGTTGAATAATTCGGTTCCTTCGGTAAAGAAAGGGCGACGTTCCTGATATTGTACTTCAAATGGTGAAAGATTCAAAACCTGATTATCGGATTGTACCTGACTAAAATCGGGAATAAGGGTCATGTCTAATGTAAAGGCGTCAGACAAACCGTATTTGATATCGGCGCCGCCGCTAAAAGTGTAATTAAGATCTTTGATATTTTTATCATTGTAGGGATAATGATTTACAATGCCGGCAACATATGGGGTGAGTGATAAACGCACCGGCGGTTTAATATTTTTTAAACCTATCAGATCACCAAACTGTCTAACCAAGGCGCCAATTGTAGGCTTTATTTCGTTCCAAAAAGAGGTTTCGCGTTTACGGCGAATTTTACGAATTACATTTAATCCCCAGGTTTGAACATCTTTAGCCGAAAAGCGAAGTGCCGAGTAGGGGATTTTCATTTCAATGGCCCAGCCATTATCGTGTAATTTTACCGAACTCATCCAAACCGCGTTCCAATCAAAATCTTGTCCCTGGGAGCTATAGCGCGCGTCAATTTGTGTTCCGGCCGATGTTACAAAAAAACCGTAAGCGTTAATGTCGTCGTTGTAGGTATCAAAAAAAACACCGAAAAGATCAGCATTAGCTTCGTTATCGCGTACACTAAGTTCGCGTAAAATACTATCGGGTGCGGTATCGTAACAATTGGCACAAAGATAAATGGCCATGTCGTCGTATAATATTCTCACTTCCGTATTTTGTTCAGAAACATTTCCCGGATGAAGATCGCGCTGTATGAAGCCGGATGCAACTTCTGCTTTTTCCCAAACGGTATCATTAAGTATGCCGTCAATTTTGGGAGCAACAAGTGTACGCACCGCGTTGATGGCTTTTTGCTGCGAAAAAAAAGGATGAAATGTCAAAAACAAAATAAATATGCAATAATACTTTTTCACTTACCATAAAGATAGGCCAAGCACCAACAGTTTTTATCACCCTTTTGAGGGGAGAAGTGATCCTAAAAGGGGGGATTTTATAAGCGGTTGAAAGTTTATTTAAAAGGAACCTCTCAGGTTTTAGCAGGAAATACGATCTTCCATTGATTCATATCGTATTTTTTTGGAAGCATTTTTTTGAATAAATGTTTTCCCCAAAAATACACAGGAATGCCGGCAATGATACAAGCGCCGAAAGCGGGAGCTAAGGTTCCAAATGAAGCAGCGGCAAAAGGCATCATGGCGATGGGAATAATGATCATGTCAATGCCACCAACGGTTGCGGCACGAGCGCGGTTATATTTTTTACGGGTATAATTCTTAGAAAAGTAAATGGTTTTTATTTGACCAAGCCCAATCGCAAAAGTGTTTTCATATTGTAAGGCGTCTTTTTTAATATTGCTGTTGTACTCAAATCTTGAAACATAAATGGAATCGGTTGAGAAGCCCTCGATCTGACAATGGTTAATTACAGAATCCGGACCGATACAAACGGAAATTAAAGCGTTTGAACGTAAATTAACGGCGACCTTTCCGTTTTGCAACTTTGCCTTTTTAAATTTTATTCTTGTAACGAAGTTTGTGGTAATTAAATGTTTTTGGTGCCTGTATTTTTTTGGAACATAAACCTGGGCTTTATGATTAATATCTACCTGTTTTACCAACTCCCCTTTTTTATTATAAAACTTTCGTTCACCCGGTTTTTTTATTTCCGATAATAAATTACCATTCTCAAAATGGGTCACGCTGTTAAACTCATCAATGCCGTTCTTGTAATTGATTATTGAGGTTGGGTTACCCGACCTGTAATAGGATCGCTGAATTCCAAAATAAAATTCTTTATCGTCTTTAAGGGTAACGTGTGCCGAATCTTTTATTTGTCCCGACTTATAATATTTAAGAACCAGAACAGTGTCAATACCTTTATACACGGCAATGGATTTAGTTTTTCCGCCATTATATTGGGTTCTGGCTACAATGCTGTCTTTTTGAGCCTGACAACAACATGAGAAAAGTAAAAATAATATAAGTACCCTTGTCATTTAATGACACAATATAGTAAAATTTACTTTAGCGATTAGAAAATTATTTTGTGGTGTTAATTAGTTCCAGCGCTTTATCAAGCGCTTTTTCCGGATCAATATAGTGGTCGGGTGTTACACCTTTTTGTTCCCAACCTCTTTGCGAAACAGGATCGACAATAGTACCAACGGGAATAGTAATGACAAATTTAGAACCAATTGGGTAGGGACCAGAAATATTTCCGGCTCCGGCAGTTGTTTTACCAATAGTAATAGCACGATTTTTGTTATATAAAATAAAAACAAAAGCTTCGGCTGCACTAAAAGTTTTAGAATCGCATAAAAGATAAAGTGGTTTTTGTATATATTGAAATCTTGGATCTATTTTTTTGGTCTTTAAAGTTACAACATCGCCGTTCTTGTAAGTGATCTTTAAAAGTTCGGTTTGTTCATCCGGTAAAAAAATGCTTGCTAAAAGTTGAACCATGGAACCATTCCCACCTGTATTGCCTCTTAGGTCCAGAATAAGTGCTTTGGTGTTTCTGAAAGTATAAAAATAGGAAAATACTTTATTTTCGGCATTCTTGGCGTCGGCAAAATAGTTAAGTTTAAGGTAGCCAATGTTGCCTTCTAGAACTTTGCGTTCGGCAAAACCATAATTTTCCTTTTGTTCTTTAGCCTCTTGTTCGGCATGTGTATCTAAATGGCTTAGTAGTTTTAACGCCATCTTAGGGTCGTATTGTAGGCCTAAATGTTTATCTTTTGAAAAACGGAACAGATCGCGGTTAAGTTGTTTTACGACCGAATCAACTTGATCTAGTTTTGAATATTTTTGGGCGTTGAGTGAATCGAAAATAAGCTGGGCCTTATCGGTTATTACATATTTTTCGAGAACAAGTTTCTTTAGTTCAATTATAAGAGAATCTTTTTGAGAATCGGTTATCTGTTGAGAAAAACAGGTAGAATAAAAAGTGATAATTAAGGAAGTCAGGATCGATCTCATCGATCTAAATTACAAAAATTCTTTCAACCATTCCTTAGCTTCCGACTCACTTGTAAATAACTTAACAGGGAGACCACTCATGCTCAATTTTAAAAAAATGGTTGTTTGACTGGCTTCTAAATTGTGTGAGGAAATAACCGCTTGCGCTTTTATTAGTTTGGGCATTTCAACAGCAATATAATCCCGTACATCATGTCCAAGCGACTGCGAAAATTGAACATCGACTGCAAGACAAAATTTTTGGTTTGGTTTCGAAATTTGTTTTATAAGCGAAAAAAACTGTTTGTAATTTTCAATCGTGCGGTCGGCGAGTTTAGAATTGGCGCAAAGTATCCCGTTTTCGTCAATCCAAATAGTGCATAGTGCAGTTTCGTGAATTTTAGCATTTAAGGGCTGGATCATTTTAGTACGGTTTATTATAAGTGGTTAGCTAAAAAATTTTAGATTTTCGGCCTCAAGATAGAAATTTTTAAAAATTTCAAGCATTAAGTTTTTGCAATGAGTGAATCTCTGGTTTTTTTGAGTGGAGTTAGGCTTTGGACGAGTAAGCTTTAAGTAATAATTGTAGGTCTTAAAGGTATTCTAAGATTGAAAATTGTTTGAAAAGGTTTTCAAAATCAAATTAGTTCTTGTTACTGATGGAATATTCCTGGGCCTTTACAGTGATAAATTGCGCCCGCTCAAACCGATCTTAACGTTGTGTTTTTCGAGTTCTTCCAAATGGTCTTCCGAAAAAAAATCTTCGTCAATATCCTTACTTACCCGTCTTAATTGTGCTTTTCGTTTAGAACATGTGATAAAACGTTTTATGTCGTCGTCGGTTTCTAAAATGAGTCCGGGTACTTTGGCAGTTTTGCCTTCTTTATCTTTAGAAACCATAGTAAAAAAAGAAGAGTTGCAATGTTTCACTTTGCCAGTCATGATATTCTCCGATTCTACTCTAATTCCCACTACCATGGAAGTTTTTCCCACATAATCGATCTGTGCTTTCATGGTAACCAATTCACCAATTTCTATGGGCTGCAAAAAATCAACTGTGTCTACCGATGCAGTAACACAATAATTTTCGGAGTGTTTGGAAGCACAGGCAAAAGCGATCTGATCCATTAAAGATAAAATATATCCTCCATGAATTTTACCGCCAAAGTTAGAATGGGAGGGGAGCATCAGTTCTGATATAACCACACTGGAATCGCCATGGTGTTTAAATTCTTTTGCCATAAGAAATTGTTTAAGCTAAAATAGAGAATTTTTTGATAATAAAGAATAGGAAAATTTAAAAGCCTTTTCTGTTTTGTATAAGGAACTCGGTTACCCCGTTCCCTTTTACGGGGTATACCATTTTCTAGAAGGGTAAGGCAATAGTTGTTATCTAATGAGTATTACGCAGTGGTATGATCGGCCAACTCAATATGTTTGGTATTTAAAATGGCGGCAATCTTTTTTTGGAGAGTTGCTATGATCTTTTTATCATCGTGCTGATGTCCTATTTTACAATAACAAAATACTTCACCCGTTGGATGAAAGGTTACCCATTTAATGGCATAATAAGTAACTTCCTTGCCGTGTAACAGAACTTTATTCTTATAATATATAGGTTTTTTTTTAACGCGCGCTTCTTCGTCGCTTTTCCTTATAAACTCCGCATTTTCTTTAGAAGCAATCTGTTCGTCGGTCTTGCCAATGACTTCGCTCCTTTTTAACTTCATAGCTTTTAACCAGGGTTCGCTTACGTAAAAATATTTCCGGTTGCTGTTCTTTATAGATACGGTCCCGTCAAATTCAGAAATGATGTCCTGTATCTGCTTAATTAACAGGTGAAGTGTTTTCATAGGTTTTCACTTCAAATGTAATAAATAAAGAACGGAAGAGGAAACCTTAAAAACCTCTTCCGTTTTCATCTGCATTCTACCCCTCCGTCGCACTACGTGCGCCACCTCCCCTTTGCAGGGGAGGAGTAATTTTGTCTCTTTAATTTATTTGATAAGAGCAATAACTCTTCCCCTGCTAAGGGGGAGTACCCCGGAGGGGGGAGGGGGTGTGAAATTACACCACCTCCTTTTTTACTTTGTAACAACGATGCCTAGGTCTTTTACCACTTCCACCCAGCGGCCCGGTACGCGAGCGTTGATGGTGTTATCGTACATGGCTTCACTATACACCGTTGGTAAATAAAATTTGCCGAGGTAAGTCGCGTTGAGTTGGATCACAAAAGTTTTACTGGTATTCTCTGCTAATTCGTAATAGGAATACACTCTGTCGTCGCGTATGTCCTGATACCTTGCGGCGTTAGCACTGGCAGTTTCATCCATTCTTGTATTGTGCACTTCCCATCCGCTTGGAAAAACCTGATTCAGGGCCATCTCTTTTAAAAAGCCTTTGGTACCCGGATTTACAATAGTAACCTCTGCAACAAAATCGGTGCCTTGTTGTAATTTATCTGGTTGAATTTCCAAACCTTTCATGTTCTTATATTTCACTATCATTTTAAGATCTTTGGCACTTGCGGTTTTATCCCCTACCAATGGCACACCCTCCACAATTATCTTAGCGAACAAAGTGGTTTTACCAGTATTTTTTAAACTGATAGCGCCTTTGCCTTCAATGTCTTTGTCGGAATATTTTACCTGATACAAGGTTTTTTTACTGCTAAGTGCTTTGGTTTCGCCCGCATTGAGCATGTAGCTGAAGTCCATCTCACCGTTAGAACCATTTACCCCGGCGTACTCGCACATGGCCAATAAACTGTAAGCGGTTTCTTGTGTGCTCATCCAACTGTTGGAACTTAATTCCTTTGCTACCTGTTTTGCTAATGGTGAGGCTTTACTTTTTTCTTTCAATAAACTTAATGTTTCCAGTATCATGGCCTCATCCCTTGTATCCGACCCATAACTGTAAGATAATTCCTTGTAGGGTTTTACCGTAGTACTTAATCCTTGAATTAAGTTTAATGCCACTTCGTTTTGTCCAACTAATTTATAAGCGGCCGCCAAACGCCATTTTGCTGTGGCCGATAAACCTTTTTCTTCGCGTAAACGATTCATCGCGCCTAGTTCGGCATTATTACTTAAGGCCAGTACAAATAAGCGGTAAGCCTGTATCACTTCATTGGTTTCATCGCCATGTGGGTGTGAGTAAACACCGTTATTAGCGGTCCAGTTGCGCGCCATTTGCTGTTGGTATTTTACCCATTTGCTCTTTAAGTTATGTGGCAAAGTGTATCCTTGCTTTTCGGCTTCGATCATAAAATGTCCCGCGTAATTTGTTCCCCATTCGCTATCATAACTTTCACCGGGCCAATAGCCAAATCCGCCATTGTTGGTTTGAAATAAACGTAAGCGCTTTAAGCCTGCTTTAATGTTGTTACTCACTTTTTCTTTTTGGGCGTCTTTCATTTCAATCAAATTCATCACATACAACTGAGGAAAAACGGATGAAGTGGTTTGTTCAATGCAGCCATGCGGATATTGAATTAAATAGTCCATACGTTTTTCTAATCCCATGGCTGGGATAGACGAAAATTCGATAGTGGCTTTATTAGTTCCGGCAATACCTTTAAAATCAATTTCAGTATTCCATTCTTTACCCGGCTCAAGGGTCATTTCAAATCCATCTACCACTTTTGGATTTGGTGTACGTACATCCAATTCAATTTCCTGTACTGCTACTTCTTTGCCGCTGGTAGCTTTGATCTTTACTTTTGCAATACCTGTTTTTTGCGCCACATTTAATTTAAAATTAATCACTTCATCACCAATTTCTTTAAAACGCATCGTTTGCGACGGCGTACCATCCAAAACAACCAGATCATTTACTTCAACCTCCACTTTCACATCCTTAACGTGATTTTCCATAACAAAAACATCCACCGGTAAAAAAACAGATTCGCCCGGACCTAACACTCGTGGTAAAGTGGCCAAAACCATTAACGGTTTGCGCACAGCTACCGCTTTATCGGTACAACCATAAGCACCTTCATTTTCGGCAACTACCATTACTCTTACCGAACCTACGTAATTCGGAATTTCTATCTCGTGTGTTTTTTCTTGTCCGGCCTCCAATGTGAAAGGACCCATAAATTTTACCATAGGTTTAAAACGGTTCGCTTTTACGCCTTTGCTGTCTAATCCTTCGCCATCGCCGCCAATACTCAATAATTTATCTAATTTTCCCGCGTAGGCACCAATTACCGCATCGTACATATCCCAGGTTTTTACACCTAAAGCTTCGCGCGCGTAAAACGTATTCCAAGGTTGTGGTGTTTTAAAACGGGTAAGATCCAATAAGCCTTCGTCAACCATGGCTAAAGTATAATTCATTTTTTTACCGTTCTTTTCTTTTACTTTAACGGTTGTTACCGATTCGGGTTTTATCACATCACTCATTTTTAATTCGGGCATTAAGTGTGTTTCAGGATTATCAACCATTACGGGGACCACACCATACATTCTTATTGGAAGATCATTCTTAGTGGAAGCATGAGGTTGTAATAATGTAACGTGTACATAAGCATTTGGCGACATAGTTGCATCGGCCGTAAATTCATGAACGGTTTCTCCTTTTTTAGTAGCGATCCAGAATTTTTTTACCACTTTACTTCCGGTTTCAATACTCACGAGGGCCAATCCTTCGGCCGGAGAGGGAAAGGATAATTTGATATTTTCACCGGTAAGGTATTTTTCTTTATCGCAGGCAAAGTTCAACATGTTGGCATTCTCATTTCCACTGCGGTTAGCACGGCTTAAATAAGGCCAATCAATATAAACCACTTTTCCGGTCTCGTGTCCGCCAACAGGATCGGTAACGGTTACCAGATAGCGGCCGTATTCGGGATAATTAACTTTAAATTTAAACGAACCAGCCCCGTTGCTTGTGCTAATCGTTGTGTCTTTCATAACGATGGTACCCGCGCGAGAAATGTAATTAGCCAGATCTTCTTCGTTGGTTTCATACCACCAACGCCATTGAATTTTATAGATCTTTACCGAAAGTTTTTCGGCATTAACCGGTTTGCCATCGCCATTTAAAGTAACCACATCAAAATTGTAATCGTTACCGGTCTCCAACATGTTATCAAATCCTTTTTTCTCGGGTGTATGCAAACCCACATAAGTTTTATATGGCGAGTAGGGAACAGAATAACGGTCAACACTAAAATCACCACCATCTTCAAATACTTTGGTTATATAAGTTGCGCGTAGCATTCCGGGAGCACTATGGCCTACCGAAAGTGTGGTTGGGATTTGCGCTTCGCCTTTATTATCCAAATTACCATCAAATACCGCTTCTGCGTCCGAAAAATAATTACGGATAGGCGAGTCAAATTCGTAATTTTTATATTTTGGGAAAATAGTTTTGCTTTGGTTCACGGTAACGTTTACCAACGCATGCAAATTCTTGGCAATTGCGCCATGCAACCATTTTACCTGAAGGGTAGCAGTGGTATCTTTACGGAGGGCAGTTAAATTCTCTTTTCCAAAATCCATATAAATTTTTAAGCGATTGGGTTTTACCGTTTCCACTTTTAAGTTTTGGGTAAAGATCCTGTTTCCAACTTTGGCAATGGCGGTATAATTTCCGGTGATGGCTTCTGTGCCGGTAGCGGTTCTGAAATCGTACATACCGTTAACATTGGTGGTTTTGGTAGTTTGGTATATTATCGCACCGTTAGGATCTTGTAATTCAAATTTTACCGGGTGATTTGAAGGCAAACGTTTTTCTTTATCTTCCATTATAAAAGTTAAGAATAACGAATCCCCCGGGCGCCATACACCGCGCTCGCCGTATATCATGCCTTTGATTCCTTTTTGAACCATTTCACCTTCTACGTCAAATTTGCTCAGCGAATTAGTATAACCATCCAATAATTTTAAATAACCGCGTTGTTTGCCGTATTTAGCTAGCATCAAAAATGGTTTACTTCTTAATTGCACATCTAACATCCCATTGGCATCAGTAACCCCTTCGGCGATCAATTGTTTGGTGTAATCGTAATATTCAACAGTGGCGTTGGCTAAAGGTTTTGCGGTGATCATGTTACTCACAAAGGCGTGCGACATTTTATTGTCGTCTAACTTGTATATCAAACCAATATCGGATGCTAAAATACTTCTGCTAACCGCTTTACCATAGTAATAATTGTCATCGCAAGGCGAATAATTTTCATCGTAGTAATACCAGTGGTCGTATCCATCGTTAAAACTATAACGGCCCCAGGTGTTTTCATTCCAATCGTCTTTATCTTCTTTATTGGTGTTTTCCTGATGAACTTCTTCTGCCATTTCAGTGTTCTCACCGTCATTTTCGTTATTTTCGCTTACATATTCGCTGCAATCGCAAACCGCATATTCTTTTTTGTATTTGATACTTACGCGGTAAATAGCGCCGGGGTCAGGACTAATTAATTTTTCCAGATCAATAACGTGTTTATTCCATTGTTTTAAATTCATTTTTTTATCATCGTTCAATAGTATTTTTTTCTGGGCAATAACTTTCCCAACGCGAGTTAAACCATCTTCGCCATCCAAACTGTTTGTTTGCAAAAACTGGTGAACGTTGTTTTCAAATATTTTCACTACGCGTACATCCACCGCTTTTAAACTGATGGCTTCGAACGGGAAGATCAAGCCGTTAGAATTTGGCAGGATACATCCGTTTCCTTTGATACGTACATTTGGTTTTGGCTGTTCAAAAACCAAACTTCCGCTGTAAGCGTTATTCATTTTATAATTCTTGAAATTTTTGATCCCGGTGGTTACAGTTAACGCTTTCTCACCTTCAAAACGGGCGGGCAAAAACACTTTTACTACGTTACCTTCGATGGCATAAGTTAAATTTTCAATACCTTCAATGGTGATGATGCCTTTTAAATTTTGGTTGTAATTAATAGGATCGCTAAAAGTAAGTTCTACATACTGGTCATCATTATCGATCACTTTGGCGTCGGTTACCGAAAAATCGCCAAGGGCGGGAACAATGATCTCCTGACGACCATTAGCTATTGACTTTATGATCTCACCATTCCATGTGATTGTTACTTTGCTTTGAAAGGATTTACGTTCTATACTATCTACGTAAAAATAAAATTCGTTGTTTCGGTAGCTGTAATTTAATTTAACCGGTAAATTTTTTCCGTTTTGAGAAACTACAATTGTTTTTCTTACCAAAGCGGTGTCTTCGTAATCGGAAGTGGTGAGCTTACCGGTTAATTTTTGCCACTCAATATTATAATCATCATAACTGCGTAAGCCATCAATATTAACAAACAAGTTTTGAGGATAAGTAGAGAATTGATAACGGAATGTTTCAAACTCACTTGGCACTTTGGCCACTTTATCCAGATCAAATTCTACATTATAGAATTGATTAGCCGGTAAAACTTTTTCGGGAATAAATTCAATAACGCGATCGCTTATCCAAACCGCTTTACCTTTTATTTCGGGATCAAACTTAAAAATATCTTCCAGTAACGAATTTTCAGGCAATTTCAGTAAGGCTACACTATTAGAAGGGCTCGTATTAAGCCCTGCGCTTTCAACGGTTTGTTTTTCGTTAAGTCCGCGAGCTAATTCAATACGCAAAGTAGTTTTGCGTGATACCATGCCCGAGGTAAAACCCGAAATGTATTGTCCGAATGCCGGATTAATACTATTTACTTTAGGTTTAAAGGGTGAGCAGGCATTAAGAATGAGCGCACTGATAATTAAGGCAAACAACATTACGGCACATGCTATAAGGGCTGTTTTAATTCGGGATAAGCTTAAATTTTTCATGGTTTTTTGATTTATACCTCAAAGTTGCAGGTATTTTGAACCGCGAAAGGGCTTGTTTTATAGGATGCGCCACTTGCTTTATTAAGTGTGGGCTTTTTGGTATTATTTGATTTTGCCCTTTATGGCATTTATTTATACCTTTAAGCTTATATGCGTTTTTTAGCGACCCTTATCATTACCCTCACCTTAAATTTGCCTGTTTTTAAGGCTCAGGGTATCTATCATGCAGTTGTAAAGGACAAGCCAGAGCGTATGGGTAATAAATTCCTTTTTTTTGAGGATCACAGCAATACCACTACCATTGAAAATGTTTTACAGAAAGGTGTTTTTAAACCAAACCTTGCCGAGGTGCCCAGTTACAATGTGAGCACCGCGACCATTTGGGCTAAAATAAAACTGATAGGCGATCCAAAAGCGGATTGGTTCTTATGTATGGATCCGGCCGCGTACAACAAGATCACCTTTTATAAAAAAAGGAACAGTCAGAGTAATTGGGAAGAGACCATGATGGGCGACGCCTTGCCGAACGAATACAGAAAATTTCCGACCAGTCATTTCTTGTTCAAATTAGATCTTTCGGATACCGACACCACTTTATTAATGATTAAATTCCGGGATTATTATCCAATTACGGTTGACTCTAAGATCGGGCCGCTGGAACAATTTGTAGGTCCATTCCATAATATTGATCTCTACAATGGAGTATGTTTTGGCATCATGATCATGATGATGATCTATAATTTGTATTTATTTATTACCAATCGGCAGCTCATCTATGTGTATTATGTGTTCTATGTTCTTTTCAGTATTGTATTCACCGGTTTTTTGGGAGGATATGGCCTTCATATTCCGGAGTGGGTAAGGCCCCTTATTTTATTTGCACCTATTATTCCGCCGGCAACATTTGGGATCTTTGGAATGTTATTTACGTTGGAGTTATTTAAAAATGATCTTTCAAAGCGTTTTAAGAACATTGTAAAGTTGTTTATGTTCATTGCTATTGGAAATATAATTCTTAGCACGACCAAATATAAAGAACTGTCTGAGGTCATCATCCAGCCATTAGGATTGTTTTTGGGAATAATAAGTATCAATTCGGGTGTTACTGCATTAAAAAAGAAGAATAGTGCAGCCAAATTCTATTTATTGGGTTTTGGTGCCTACATGGGTAGTTTGTTCTATCTTATCTTATCGGCCCAGGGCGTTTTTCCAATTAATTCATTCACATGGCAGTGTTTAATAACTGGATCGATGGTCGAAAGTATATTCCTATCGTTTGCACTTGGAGATAAATTTAAAATGGCGCAGATGGAGAACGAAAGACTAATAAGGGAACAAAATGTTATGCTCGAGCGGAAAGTGAAAGAACGCACCATCGAACTGGAACAGCAAAAGGAATTGGTAGAAGAAAAAAATAAAGCCATCGTAGATAGTATTAATTATGCGCAACGGATCCAGGATGCTTTGATCACATCTGAAATGTATATTGAAAAAACACTGAACCGCTTAAATAAAAATTAAGCCTCTGAACATTATTCCCGAAATATTTAAAGGTCACAACGTCATTGCCGCTCAAAGCACACGCCTTGGAGGCGTAAGCAACGCACCTTTTGATAAAATGAATTTAGGGTTCTCGTCGGGCGATGAAAGCGAAACGGTTATCAAAAACCGTAAATTATTTTTTGAAAGTTTGGGTGTGGATGAGAATAAGATCGCGACCAGCAAATTAATTCATGGAAATAAAGTTTTAGTGGCTAATGTACCGGTTCATGAGGAAGGATACGATTCTGTCATCACTAATATACCCGGAATTTTCGCGGTGGTTTCCATCGCCGATTGCACTCCGGTATTAATTTACGACACCAAACAAAAAGCAGTAGCGGCTATTCATGCAGGCTGGCGAGGAACAGTAGCCGGAATTGTTAGTGAAACATTAAAAGTGATGCAAAAAGAATATAACACCAAAGGAGAGGATTGTCTGGCTTTTATAGGCGCCTGCATCAGCGAAAGTTCATTCGAGGTAGGGGAGGAAGTGGCGGCGCAATTTGAGAAGGAGTTTAAACAGTTTGATGAAGAGAAGAAAAAATATTTTGTGAATTTAAAGACTGCTAATAAAAAGCAATTGACCAACGCGGGAGTTCTCGCCAAAAACATAGAAGTTTCAAATTATTGTACCGTGTTGAATAACGATCTGTTTTATTCTTATAGAAAAGAAAAGGGGAGAACGGGAAGGATGTTGGTGGTGATAGGGATGAAATGATTAACTATACGATATTTCGGTTTTCGGGTTATTTCCCATTTACAGAATTTGCTTTTTGAATGAAAATGATCTTTTGAACCAAACCAACCCGGAATTATTAACCCGAAATAATTAATAGATTATTTCAACACTCTCAAATACATCTGCACCGTGTTCTCGAGTCCAAAATAAAGTGCGTCACTAATTAATGCGTGTCCTATCGAAACCTCCAGCAAACCCGGAATGACCTGTATGAAATTTTAACACAGAGCCACTGAGGCCACAAAGGTACACAGAGGACTCTGTGAAACTCTGTCTCTCTGTGTTGAAAAATATAGAATGGAATTTTATTTTAATTCGCGGAGATACATCTGCACCGTATTCTCCAATCCAAAATAAAGTGCGTCACTAATTAGCGCGTGGCCTATTGAAACTTCCAGCAAACCCGGAATATTTTGTTTGAAGAAACGGAGATTGTCTAAATTAAGATCGTGTCCGGCGTTAATGCCAATTCCTAATTTAAGTGCCAATGCAGCGGCTTCCGCAAAAGGTTTAATTATTTTTTCTTTTTGTGTTGAATAAAGTCTGGCGTATTCTTCGGTGTACAATTCAATTCTATCGGTGCCGGTTTCTTTGGCACCTTCGACCATTTTCAGATCAGGATCCACAAAAATGGAGGTACGAATTCCCGCTTTTTTAAATTGCGCGATAATTTCTTTGAGATAATCTTTATTAGCGATGGTATCCCATCCATGATCGGAAGTAAGTTGTGAACCGGCATCGGGAACTAATGTCACTTGATGTGGTCTTATCTCAAGTACCAGATCAACAAACTTTTTCTCTTTAGGATTTCCTTCGATGTTGAATTCCGTTTTCACAATTTTTTTCAAGTCGTAAACGTCGGAATAGCGTATGTGTCGCTCATCGGGACGAGGGTGTACGGTAATACCTTGGGCACCAAACCGTTCAATATCAGCTGCCGCTTTTATAAGGTCGGGCATATTTCCTCCTCTGGCATTTCGAAGAGTTGCAATTTTATTGATATTAACGCTTAATCTTACCACGGCACAATATTTGCTACAAAAATAATTATAATTGTTACATTTGTTCTATAATTCTTATGTTAGTTTCCGATCTTATAACCGACGAGATTCCTCCTCTTAAAACAACCGATTCTATTGAGATGGCTCTGGAATGGATGGAACAATTTAAAGTTTCGCATCTGGCGTTGGTTAAAAATCGCGAATTAATAGGATTAGTATCAGAGAGCGACCTTCTTGATTATAACAAACCGGAAGAGACCTTTGAAACGGCTAAAATCCCAATTTTAAAACCTATCATTCATCATTACCAACATTTTTATGAATTGCTTAAGTTGATGCAATCCTTAAATCTTACATTGGTTCCTGTTTTAGATGAGAATGAATTTTATAAAGGCAGCATTTCGTTAAAAGGAATAGTTCAGAATTTGGCGGGCATGACCTCTGTACAAAATCCTGGTGGTGTGATCGTTCTTGAATTAAATCAAAATGATTATTCAGTAACACAGATCGGAAATATTGTAGAAGGAAATGATGCAAAGATCCTGAGCCTGCACGTATCTTCTATTCCTGATAGTACCAAATTGGAAGTGACCCTCAAAGTGAACCGCGAAGATCTATCACGCATCCTTCAAACGTTTTACCGTTACAACTATACCGTAAAAGCATCTTATCATTACGGTGATTACGAAACCGATATGAAAGGCCGGTTAGATGAGTTTATGCACTTTCTTAATATCTAGTGAGCGTCAAGCCAATTCGGCCCTGTACCCATTCCAACTTCCACCGGCACTTTTAAAGGTAAGGCATTTTGCATGTGCTTTTCGATAACCGGTTTTATTTTTTCGAGTTCCGGTTTATAAACATCAAACACTAATTCGTCATGCACCTGTAAGATCATTTTTGACTTGACATTCATTTTTAGAAATTCGTTATGAATATTGATCATAGCCACTTTTATCATATCGGCTGCCGAACCCTGAATGGGCGCGTTGATGGCGTTACGCTCGGCAAAACTCCTTACGGTGGCATTATTGGAAACAATATCCCTTAACCACCTTTTGCGACCCAACAACGTTTGAACGTAGCCATTATCACGAGCAAAATTAACCGTGTCGTCCATGTATTTTTTTATGGAAGAATATTGTTTGAAATAATTTTCGATGAGTTCTTTTGCTTCGGCCCTCGGAATATTTAAATTATCCGCTAAACCAAAAGCGCCTTGTCCGTAAATTATCCCAAAATTTACGCTCTTGGCTTTATAACGCATTTCTTTGGTTACTTCTTTTTCACTCACACCAAAAACTTTTGCAGCAGTTGCAGTGTGAATGTCTTTACCCGAATTAAAAGCTTCGCACATGTTTTTGTCGCCACTTATAGAAGCAACGATGCGCAATTCTATCTGCGAATAATCGGCGCTTAATAAAACGTGATCTTTATCTCGCGGAATAAACGCTTTGCGTATTTGCCTTCCGCGTTCTGTGCGCACCGGAATGTTTTGAAGATTGGGATTATCGCTGCTCAAACGTCCGGTTACAGCTACTACCTGATTGAAAGAAGTATGTAAACGGTTGGTGATCTTACTTACCAGATCGGGCAGCGAATCCACATAAGTACTTTTTAATTTTACCAACTCGCGGTAATCTAATATTTTGGGAACAATAGGATGGGCCGATTCTAATTTTGCCAAAACATCTTCGCTGGTAGCGTATTGTCCGGTCTTGGTTTTTTTAGCTTTATCGGTAATTTTTAAATATTCAAATAAGATCTCACCCACCTGTTTAGGGGAAGAAATATTGAATTTTGTACCAGCCAATTTTTGAATTTCTTCTTCCACATTAGAAATATCACCGGCCAACTGCGCCGAAAATTCTTTTAAGGCGGGTACATCCAGATTGATGCCTTCACGTTCCATGCCAGCCAATACTTCAATTAGAGGCACTTCAACGGTGTTGAATAATTTTTCGGTCTCAGTTTCTTTTAATTTTGGAACAAAAACGTCTTTCAACTGAATGGTAACATCGGCGTCTTCGGCGGCGTAATCTTTAATTTGCTCAATGGGTACCTCGCGCATACTGATCTGATTCTTACCTTTTTTACCAATTAAAGTTTCAATGCTCACGGGCGCGTAATTCAAATAAGTTTCTGAAAGTACATTCATATTATGGCGCATTTCGGGTTGAATTAAAAAGTGCGCCACCATGGTATCCCACAATTTATTTTTTATTTTAACACCGTAATTTTCTAATACGTGATAATCGTATTTAATATTTTGTCCGATCAGGGTCTTTGAGGTGTCTTCAAAGACCGAACGTAATTTTTCGACAATAGCTTGCGCTTTTTGTTTTTCGGGTGGAATAACGACATAATACGCTTCGTGCGCTTTTACGGCAAACGATAATCCAACCAATTCAGCTTCCAGCGCGTTCAATCCTGTTGTTTCCGAATCGTAGCAGAATTCTTTGGCTTTATTAAGAACCGCAATAAGATCCTGTAATTTTTTATCATCATCCACCAAAATGTAATTGTGTTTGGTGTCAAGAATGGTTTTGAAATTCTTTTCGGCTACTTCCGGAAATTCCATAACGGATGCAGTTGCATTATTGCCATTTCCATTGTGATCGTTGAAAAAAGTTGCGGTGCTGAACATGTCGGTTTGCGCGGGGGTGGTGGCCGATTTAGCTTTATATGAAACCGTCTCTTTAGCCAGTGCTTCGGTACCACCTATATCTTCACCTAAAATATTCTGCGCAATGCGACGAAATTCCAGTTCTTTGAACAATTCGCGCAAAGCATCTTTGTTCAATTCTTTCCTGACCAATTTTTTTTCATCAAACTCGACAGCCATCTCTTTATTATTTTCAACTTTTTCTTTCAGTTTGCCTTTTAGTTTATCGGTGTTTTGCAAAAGGTTTTCAACTGTACCAAAATCTTTTACTAATTGAATGGCGGTTTTTTCGCCCACGCCGGGAATACCCGGAATGTTGTCGGCGCTGTCGCCCATCAATCCTAAAATATCAATTAACTGATCAACCGATTTTATTTGCCATTTGGCACAAATTTCGTCAATACCAAGGATCTCGGCCCCGTTACCAAAACGCGGTGGTTTATAAATGAAGGTATTCTTATCAACCAGTTGTCCGTAATCTTTATCGGGCGTCATCATATAGGTGGTGAATCCGGCCGCTTCGGCTTTACGCGCTAAAGTTCCAATAACATCATCGGCCTCGTAGCCCGGTAATCCTATCACTTCAATATTAAAACCTTTTATCAGGTCAATGATCAACGGTATACTTTTGCGAAGGTCTTCGGGCATTTCTTCGCGATTAGCTTTGTAATCTTCGAATTCCTCGTGGCGCTGTGTTGGCGCGTCGGTATCAAATACCACTGCAATGTGTGTGGGTTTTTCTTTATTCAAAATTTCGAGTAAAGTATTGGTAAAACCAAAAATGGCCGATGTATTAAATCCTTTTGAATTGATGCGTGGATTGTTGCTAAAAGCAAAAAAAGCGCGGTAAATAAGCGCGAAGGCATCGAGAAGAAAAAGTTTTTTGTCGGTATCTTTGGTTATCATGTAAAGGCGTTAAAGTTGAAATGTAATTGAATAAAGTATCTAACCGTTGGATTTAGCCCAATTGTTATATTGGTTCACGATCTCAGTTACCTTTTCAATTTCAAATTTCTTTTCATCTTCGGTGGCATTTTGAATGAATTCGGTATTGTCTTTCATGGCTTCGCTTAATTGTTTTTTAAATTTTCCCTGTTTTATGCGGGTAAATTCTTTGTCGCCAGCTTGAGAAAAGTAATAGTCGCTTTTAAAATAAGTGGTACTTACATTGTACTCTTCGTAAACCATTTCATACAATGTGATTTTGCCGCCGCATAACACTTTATAAAAACAAATTTCGTCGCCAAATTTAGCGGCAATAAAGTTTTTGCCTTCAAATCCATAACCTTTTACTTTATCGGGTTTCCAGTTCTTTTGAACGCCGTTATTA
>JBGASH010000300.1:0-2851 GCA_044229775.1 Bacteroidia bacterium | reverse complement strand
TCGGAATCAGACTTGCTACCCATTGAAAAAGGTTGTAGTGGGCAATGATGGCGGTAAAAACAAATAACCCCAAATTTAAAAGACCCAGTGTTAGATCTAACCATATCATCGAATGAAGTCCGACTTTTTTAAAGAAGAACAATCTACTATTAAGGATCTGTGGGAACAAGGTTAAAGAAACCAGAGCGGGTGGATATGAACTAATAGGATGATCGATAGTAAAGCCCGCTACTGCGCCGCAAAAAACGGAGCCTATGAGGAACCAGGGACTTTCTTTTTGTTTATTAAAGCCGATCATACTGGCAGAGATGACCGCAAGACAAATAGCAATGATCTTTGATCCAAAAAACAAGATGGCTATCCCAATAACTGATATAGCGATGAAAACGAGAGCTTTTTTTTCTTCTTTTGTCATGTTCGTTATATTGTAACACCAATAACCAATACGTCGTCGATCTGATTGATCTTTTTAGGGGTTCCATCCGGACCCGGCCAGTTTTTCCATTCTTCAAATTTTTGGTCCAGAAATTTTTCCTGCTCCGGCATGGTTTTGTTTTGCATGGCCAAAATAAGATCTTTCAGTTGCTGGTATTTTAGTTTCTTGCCTTTTGGTCCACCAAACTGGTCGGCATAGCCGTCAGAAAATAAATAAAAACGATCGCCCTTTTTTAAAGTTAAAACGTGATTGGTAAACGGTGCCGGTTTTTCGGTTTTACCAATGGGTTGTTTGTTGGCTTCAATTTCGCCGAATTCACCGTTGCGTATAAACCAAATAGGATTATTAGCGCCGGCCCATTGTATGGTTTGACTTTCCGTGTTTGGGTTTCTAGACAAACAAACCAAACTGATATCCATACCGTCTTTAACTTCGCGACTGCTTTTTTCAAATGTTTCCAATACCAGTTCGCGTGTATTATTGAGGATCTCGTCGGGTCTTCTTAATCCAAATTCTTTGAGCGAACGGTTCAAGGCGTTGGTACAAACAATACTTACAAGTGCACCCGGTACACCATGCCCTGTACAATCAGCTGCAGCTATGTATTTAAGATCGTCAACTTCATAAAACCAGTAAAAATCACCACTCACAATATCTTTGGGTTTAAATAACACAAAAGCATCGGGGAACAATTTATATTTTAATTCTTTTGGTGGAAGCGTGGATTCCTGAATGCGTAACGCGTAATTGATACTATCAGTAATATCTTTGTTTTTTTCTTCGATCACTTTCTTTTGAGCGGTAATTTCGGAGGTGCGTTCTTTCACCTGACGTTCCAGTGTAATATTCTGATTTTCTAAAATATTCTGCTTTTCTTTTTCCTGTTCTATGGTTTTAGCCGATAATTCTTCCACCTCTTTTAATTTACCGGTTAGGTTGGTGTTTGTTCTTGCAAATTCGCGGGCTAAGTAAATGGTCATTGATATTGGGATACTAAGCGTAGCGTAAATGGCAAGGAACCCAAAAATAGCTGTGGTTGTATTGTTAGTAGTTGAAACGGTCATGTCTGATTTTATAACCGATAAAACCACAAATAAAGAGAAGAACAGAACGGTAACGATTACACCTGTACCAATGATCCAGGCCCCTTGTTTTTTTTGGAATATTGCTACTATAATTAACCGTAAAGCTTCTATGGCAAAGCCAAAAAAGGCCATGTACGATAAGGGAGTGATCTTGAATCCCACTAAAGATAAAATAAAGTCAGCCAAAAATATGGCAAACCATATCCAGAATATTTTTTTTATTTTATTATAAAAAATATTGTAAAGCATTAATAGCAATGCGCTTTGGTAAAAGAAGGAGGTGAGGCTGATAGCGTAATTTGCCGATTGAGCTGTTTTTGAGTCAAAGAACTGTTCCTCTATTATTAAGCAAACAAACAGAACCCCAAATGAAAAGGCAAAAATGCTATAATACAGATTCGATTTGTTTACCCGGTAAAAGATGAAAAGCAAAAAGTGGATGAGCCCTAAAGCAAAAAGGATGCTTGTATAAAACGTAAAAATGGTTGACATAATACCATTACTTACTATTTTAGAAAAATAACCCTGCGTTAAATTCGAGAATTCTGAGCTAAAGCCGTAGCCGGATGTCCGGTTTGAACCTCGAGCAGTGTACATTTCGGGATTACTATAGCGTATGGCTAAAACATGATAGCGCGACGTATCAAGATAAATTGCTAGTGGTGCCGACTTAGGGTTGAAATTTTTTTGCAAACCTGCCTTATCAATTTTCCCGATCGTATAAAGTAATTTTCCATCAAAGAAAATTTGGGAAGCCCCACCCTGAACTAACTGCAATGCTATCACCTGATTTCTGGACCCTGGGTCTACCTCCAATGAAAGTCGGAACCAAATAATGTCTTTTTTTAATGCATTTATATCCTTACTTCCTTCGATCAATAAGGAGGAAGTGTAGTTCCAATTTCTGTCGTTATAATTCGGTGATGACCACTGACTGCTATCACCAATTTTATATTTCCATAAACTGTCTTTATTTAGCTCAATGGCTTGAGGGTTTTCAGCAAATAATTCGCTTGAGGGACGCAGGTTTATTTTTACGGGCACCTTATTTTGCAGGAAAATAAAATTCCATTTAAGTAGGAGGATGAAAAACCAAAACGTTCGTTTCACATTTTAAATATAATAAAAAACCGTATCAAAAAAGGCACGGAATGGCGCCAAAACGGGAATACGGCTTATAAAGCGAAAGGTACTAAGGGTGAGGAGGCCCGGGCTGCGGACCCGCCATCATTTGTGTAACACGATCAATGATCTCATCAAATTTTTTCTTCTGGCCTTCATCACAAAGTTTTCTAAGTTTTTGGAAATGTTCGAAAGTAGCGTTTTCAAT
>JBGASH010000299.1:0-2855 GCA_044229775.1 Bacteroidia bacterium | reverse complement strand
GCGCGATTGAAAGCCATCGCCACCAACGGTCACAAACCAATCGGCGTTGGTAATACCGGTGGCGCTAATGGTTCTTCCGGGACCACCCAAGGTATTATTATCCTGCGTACCGCCGTAAATATTGTAAAACGGTAAACTGTTATCCGTACAAACACGATAGAACTGTGTTATTGGTAAATTAGATTTAAAATCCCATGTAGCCGCACCATCAAACGATTCGTATAAACCACCATCGCATCCTACTAAATAATGATTGGTGTTATCCGGATCAATATAAATGACGTGGTTATCCACGTGTTTATTTTTTTCGCCCAAACCTCTAAACGTTTTACCGCCATCGGTAGTTACTTGCAACCAGGTATCCATCGAAAAAACTTTATTCACGTCTTTAGGATCACAAAAAATTTCTTGGTAATAATTTCCGGCCGTGTTCCAGTCACTTTGTTTATTCCAACTGGCGCCGCGATCGGTACTTTTATAAAATCCTTTTCCTTCGGTAGCTTCAATAATGGCGTATAAATAATCGGTGTTTACCGGCGAAATAGCTAATGAGATTCTTCCCAATTCATTGCTTGGTAATCCACCTGTTAATTTATTCCAGGTAGCACCGGCATCGGTACTTTTGTAAATGGCGCTTTCAGGACCACCACTTATGTATGTCCATTCGTGACGGCGACGCTGATGGGCAGTGGCGTAAACAATATTGGTGTGGTTAGGATCGATCTGTACTTCGTTAAAACCGGTATTCTCACTCACGGTTAAAACCTGTTTCCATGTTTTACCACCGTCGGTGGTTTTGTAAATGCCGCGGTCGCCACCCGGCGCCCATAACGGTCCGTAAGCAGCTACATAAACGATATCGGAGTTACCAGGGTCGATGGAGATCTTGCCAATGTGTTCTGATTTACCAAGACCCACATTTTTCCACGATTTTCCGCCATCTTCACTTTTATAAAGTCCGTCGCCATAACCAACGGCGCGCTGATTATTATTTTCACCACTTCCTACCCAAATAACGTTGGTGTTATTGGGATCAATGGCAATGCAACCTAAAGAGTACACATTTTGTCCGTCGAAAATAGGATTAAAGGTTACGCCAGCGTTAACGGTTTTCCATACGCCGCCGGCGGCTGAAACAATGTACCATTCACTTTTATTTTTGGGATTCACCGCAAGATCTACAATACGACCTGAGGTTACAGCGGGACCAACACTGCGAAAAGCGAGTGTAGAATAGTTTTCGGGTTTTAAAAGTGGGTTAGTGACCTCGGCCGGTTTCTCATCTTTTTTTTGAGAGAATATTGGACTGGCGAGACCCAATGTGGTTAATAGCAGTAGCAGATTTTTCATAGTAAAATTTTGAGTTCTAAAGCTACCATTTTATAAGAAAACACACAAAAATACCCTTTAAAATCACGCTTATGGGGGGATGAAATGGGGCAATTAGTCAATTTGACGATTTGACAATTGGTAAAAAAATGTCCACTCTGAGAGAGGTAGCACTTCCAAAATTTAGACTAACCTAAAAATTTGTTTAGGTTAATAAAAATTTATATATTTGTGCCATGATTTCTTTTACGGAGGAAAATTATCTGAAGGCTATATTTAAACTGAGTCATACTTACGATGAAGCGGAAGTGACCACTAATCAAATCTCGGCGCATTTAAAAAACAAAGCCGCTACGGTTACCGATATGTTGAAACGCCTTTCAGAGAAAAAGCTTATCGATTATAAAAAATACCAGGGGGTAAAACTAACCAAAAAAGGCAAACTCACTGCTGTTAAAGTTATACGCAAACACCGCCTGTGGGAAGTGTTTTTAGTGGATAAGCTCAAATTTAAATGGGATGAAGTACACGATATTGCCGAACAACTGGAGCACATACACAGCGATGACCTCACAGAAAAAATGGATGCGTTTTTAGGTCGCCCTAAATTTGATCCGCACGGCGATCCCATACCTGATGCACATGGTAAAATTCATATTCAACGCTCAATTGCGCTTTCCCTGGCCGGTAAAAAAGCCAGTGGTATTGTTACAGGTGTAAGCGATCACAGCAAAAGTTTTTTACAATATTTGTCGCAAACGGGCATTAACCTGGGCGATACTATAAAAATTGAAGAAGATAACGAATACGACCAGTCGCTAAAAGTAAAGATCAACAACAAGCCTTCTGTATTTTTAAGTCATAAAGCGGCTTCACACATATTAATAGATCCAAAAAAATGAACAAGACCAGCGGAAAATCGTTAGAAGAAGTTCACGCCTCGGTAAACACCAGCGGCAAAACCGGCATTAAACGCCTGCTGGCTTTTATTGGTCCTGCTTACATGATCAGCGTGGGCTATATGGATCCTGGTAATTGGGCCACTGACATCGCGGGCGGTTCTAAGTTTGGTTATTCGTTGATATGGGTGTTATTAATGAGTAACCTCATTGCACTGTTATTGCAAAGTCACTGTGCTAAGTTGGGTATTGTAACGGGTAAAGATCTGGCGCAATCGAGCCGCGAAAATTATCCGCCGCTCGTAAATTTATTTTTATACATCCTCGCCGAAATTGCCATTGCCGCCTGCGATCTGGCCGAAGTAATTGGTATGGCCATTGGTATCCATTTATTATTTCCTGCTGTGCCTTTGGTATGGGGAGTGGTAATAACCGTTGGCGATAGTTTTGTGTTATTATTCTTACTTAACAAGGGCATTAAAAAACTGGAAGCCTTTATTATTTCGCTGGTGCTATTGATAGGCGTGTCGTTCTTTATACAACTCCTAATTGCCAAACCCGACATGATTGAAGTGGCCAAAGGTATAATTCCGGGTATTCCTAACGAAGACGCCCTTTACATTGCCA
>JBGASH010000298.1:0-2867 GCA_044229775.1 Bacteroidia bacterium | reverse complement strand
ACCATGTTAACCAGTATGGGAGGCCAGGAAATTTATTTTGCTAAATACGACGCTTCAGGAAATCCTTTATGGGCAAAAACTATTGGTGGAGCAGGTAGCGGGGACTTTTTTAGTGACATAAAATCTGACGCTTCCAACAATTTTTTGGTAGCGGGTTATTATCAGGGCGGTAATTTAGTAGCGGGAACAACAACCCTCACTAATGTGAATTCTTCGTATGATATTTTTACTGCAAAATATGATAACAATGGTAATCCGCTTTGGGCAAATGCGATGGCAGGAACTGACGCCGATTATGGATACGGTATTGCCACTGATGCAAATAGTAACGTATATATTACGGGTGGATTTGCAAGTACAACTATTACGGCCGGATCTAAAACATTGACAAATACTAACGCCACATCTTTGACAGATATTTATGTTGTAAAATATGACCCATCCGGTACTGTTCAATGGGCAGTTAATCCAACAGGCGCCAGCAATGAGCAGGGCGCGAGTATTGCCACCGATGCAGTAGGAAATATTTATTCGACAGGTCTTTTCAATATTGCCGGACCAACGGCCTTTGGCACTACCACATTGAATAGTGCAGGAGGTACCGATTATTTTTTAGCGAAAATAGGATGTCTCACACCAACCATTTCCGGACTTAGTAATGTTTGCAGCGGCTCATCAACAACTTTAACCGCCACAGGAGCCACAACCTACACCTGGAATACAGGTGCCGTTACCTCCTCAATTGTTGTTACGCCAACCGCCAATCTAACTTTCTCTCTTGTTGCTGCTACCGGGAGCTGTCAGGTAAATAGTACAAGTGATTTTTCGGTTACTTTTCTACCTGCAAGCGTAAATGCCGGTCCCGATTTTAGTTTGTCGTGTAATTTGAAAAGTATGATCAACGCATCAAGTAATCCTGCAAGTCCAACAAATATTCAATGGACCCCATCAGCAGGATTGAGCAGTGCAACAGTTTTAACACCTACCGTTACGGCGCCCGTTACGCCAACACAGTATATTGTTACCTGTACGCTTACCAATGGTTGCGTTAAAAAAGACACAGTAATTGTAAGTCCGTTTGTAACTACACCAAGTATTTGCATTGTAACAACCGATAGCGCCAATGTTTATAATGAAGTATATTGGGATAAAGCTTCGTATCCGTCACTCGACTCAATGATAATTTACCGCGAGGTTTCGGCAAACCTGTACAGGCAAATTGGGGCTGTTTCAAGAAAAGCGCTCAGCATGTTCATTGATACTATTAGAAGTGTTGGGCCGGCTAATGGCGACCCTAACATTTCTACTTACCGTTATAAGATCCAAATACGCGATACGTGCGGGGTATATAGTGCAAAAAGTTTATGGCACAATACTATTTATTTTACAAGGACCGGTTCAACATTTTTTTGGATCAATAATTACATGATAGAAGGGGGTACAAATCCCGTTCAAACGTATAGCTTAATGGTGTGTCCTAATCCAACTGTTTCTACAACCTATACTTTAGTGGGTACAACCGCCGGATCACAAAATCAGTTGAACGACCCTAACTATAACGTTTATCAAAATACTGCCGAGTGGAGAGTATACGCTAATTTAGGATATGTTTGTACACCCAGTTTTTTAAAGATCAAACAACCAATAAATCCTTTAACGGCGGGAGCGCCTGTAACTAAATCGAGTAGTAATATTTCGAACAACCGTCCGCAGGTTGGTATTAAAGAAAATGGTTCTGGTAAAGAAGGAATAAAAGTTTATCCAAATCCGGCTAACAATACAGTTTATGTAGAAATTAAGAGCGGAAGCGGTGAAGCAAATCTTATTATGATTAATGTTTTAGGACAGGTTGTTTATTTGGAAAAAACGGAGGGGAATAAGGAAATTGATGTGCGCGATTTTTCGAAAGGTATTTACACATTAATAATTAACAGAACTACGGGTAGGGCGGTATATAAGGTAGTTGTTGAGTAACAACATCTGCCATTCCTGAATAAGATCCCCCGCAAAACGGGGGATTTTTTATTATCCCTAATTTCCTATATTTGGCTCTCTAAAACCGCACCCTATGTTAAAAGCGCGATATTTATCAGTACTGGCATTATTATCCTGTTTTGCCGCATTCTCACAAAAAAATAAAATTTACCAATATGATGCTGCAGCTCCTATGCGTGATCATAATCTGGATTTTGAACGAATGAGGTTAAGTGTGGAGTTTGAACCCGAAAAAGGATTAGTAAAGGGAAAGATCACACATTTCTTTACACCAATTCGTGCTAAAGTTGATTCGTTTTTTTTAGATGGTCCGGGTATTGTTGTCAAAGAAGCAAAACTTAACGGGCAAACCATCACGTTTAAGACCAACAAAGAAGGGATCAGTTTTTTTCCCGCAAAAACTTTGAAGTGGGGCGAAAAGGATAGCTTAGCAATAACTTATGAGGCTTATCCACGTCGTGGTATCTATTTCATTGGCTGGAACGACCCAAATAATTTAAGTCGAAAACAAATTTGGACACAAGGTCAAGGGATCGATAATCGTAATTGGTTCCCGTGTTATGATACCGATAATGATAAACTAATCACAGAGGTTTATGTAAAATTCAATAAAGATTACAAAGTCCTTTCTAATGGCGTTAAGGTTTTAGAAAAGGATAATAAAGACGGTACCAAAACCTGGCATTATAAAATGTCGCACCCGCATGCATCGTATTTGGTAATGTTAGGCATTGGTAAGTATGAAATAAAAGAAAGTAAATCTAAATCGGGTGTGCCGTTGTATGCCTGGTATTATCCAGAGTGGAAAGACCGTGTGCCATATACTTATAAATACAACGAGAAGATCTTTGATTTTTTAGAATCAGAGATCG
>JBGASH010000025.1:0-25248 GCA_044229775.1 Bacteroidia bacterium | reverse complement strand
AAAACGATATTCCCGAAGTTCTGAATTGTTTAAACCAAACATATGATGATATTTGTACAACAAAACAATTGAAAATACTTTCAACAAGAATCATAACTAAGAATCAAATTTATAACGATTTTTAACTGCTGCTAACATTGATTAAATGTTCGATTTGGCTCAACTAAATTTTTGTATATTTATATAAACGTTTTAGGGTGTAGATAGGGGATTTTTCAAAAGCAAACTGCGCAAACCCTGAAACCGTTAGCTGCCAGTGCTGAGGACATTCATTTTCATAACGTGGACCTTCCTATTTTGGTCATGTGCTCAGGACAAAAACCCTGTTATAAAAAATCCGTTTGACACAACTCAAGTATTCGGCTTGACTAACTCAATTACTTCAACGAATTCCATTTCTTACTGTGACACTGATACAACTTATTGGTCATGTTCAATAATCTCTACTAGAGAAAGAATGGATTGGGAAAGTAAGTTCAATATGACTTGTAAAAACTATGTTATCAAGAAAAAAAACATTTCAAAATTTATAGACGCCATTAACAATACTGACTCTTTAAAAATCACAAATTTTGACAGGACATGGGTAGAAAGTTTCTCAGAAAAACCTATTAGAAAAAATGAATTTGAAATTGTTCTTCCTGACGAACAAATCTGCACCCTTATGAGAAACAAACATGATAGTGTGCCAATTCAAATTTGTTTTTATCCCGATCAAAACAAAATAATTACTATGACACTTTGCGTGGACAGTAACACCTCACTAAAAATATTTCAAATAATAAAAGCCGGACAATTAGCTAAACCTAACCGTTAGGTCATCACCAGCAGCTAACATTGGTCAACTGTTCAATTTTGCTCATCTAAATTTTTGTATATTTATATAAACGTTTTAGGGTTTAGATAGGGGATTTTTTAGAAGCAAAAGCAAGCTCCGGAACCGTTATCAGTAATTAATGCGGACAGAAATGTCGTTGGACAAAATAATTTTGACAGAAAAACCAACATACAAGACAGGCCTACCGCTTTTTAAATTAAATCTATTTATTTTACCCATTATCTTCTTAATATTTTGTTTCGGTATCAATGCAGACGAGATGACGTTTTTGGCAGGAGGAATTCTTTTATTTCTCTGCTTAAGAAATTTAAGCTCGTTGGAATATAATTTGTTTCCAGACAAAATTACTATTTATAGTAAAAATTTGATTTGGCCATTTAAAACTTTAGTTTTTGAACTACCATTAAACAGACTAAAAGAAATAGAATTTGAAAAGGGACATTTTGATCTCACAACCTTTTTTATTGACATAATCGCTCGGTTCTTTAGGATATCAAGCGGACGAAGTTCATACGATAAAGCGACAAATGACCATGTTGTAACAATTACATGGTTTGTTGAATTTACAAATGAGGAACTGAGTGAAGCAATTAAGTTTGACCATCGATTTACAGAACTTGAAGGAATAATTAAAAAGACAAAGCCATTGGACAGAAGAACAGGAAAAGCAAACGTAAACTAGGTGCGAATTAACATCCTGATAACAGCGGTTAATGGCCCGATTTGGCTCAACTAAATTTTTGTATATTTATATGAACGTTTTAGGGTAGATAAAATTTTCAAAAGCAAAAGCAAGCCCCGGAAACGTTACCGACAACCATTAGGGCATCGAATGAAAAAAAGTATTTTCAAAATAATCATCGCTGCCTTCTCTCTAAATCTTTCCGCTCAGACGATAGAGCCAGATATAGAATATTATTTAACAGGTGAAATTTATTGGAAAGGACAAATGTATTGTGAAACAATAAATGGTTCTAAGACTTGTACTCAAACTGGACTTTGGACTTATTGGTATCGAAACGGCCAAAAACAATTGGAAACCTTAGACACTGCACTTAAAAATCCTTTTAATTCCAAAACTAAATATCTCAATATGTGGTTTGAAAACGGGACACAAATATTAAATAACGGAAATGGAGTTTATTTTAACGATGAACCTCATGGAGGCGGCGAGCGTGACAGTTTAGTTTTTCAGATAAAAGATGGAAATAAAAACGGCTGGTATAATCGTTACAGAATGTATAAAGGCAGTAAGTACTTTTTAGTGGAAACAGGTCAGTACAACAACGATAAGGAAACTGGGTTATTTAAATTTCGTGACACAATTAGATTAATGTCGGAAGAAACACTTTATGAAAACGGGAATGAAATTTCTAATTACAAATATTTGTACAAAAATTTAAGAACCCGAGAAGAAGGAACAAAAATAAATAGACAACAGGAGGGCGTTTGCAAATTTTTTACTCAAAAGGGAATTCTATGGAAAGAAATTAATTTCAAAAACGGGTCGGAGTTTGGTGAATACAAAGAGTATTACTTAAATGGGAAAATTAAAGTGCAGGGTCAATACACTCAAGTAATTGGTTTTGTTAACGCCTCATCGTTCGACGCTGAAGGTAATGAACATATGAGTAAAGAACGAAGCACCACCATTCCAAAAAAAGACGGCGAATGGAAGTATTATGACGTGAAAGGGAAACTAATAAAAACTAAATTATATAAGGCTGACATAACTGGCAGTCAATAACCAATAGTCAATTGCTCAATTTCACTCAACTAAATTTTTGTATATTTATATAAACATTTTAGGGTGTTAGCAGCGAAACAGTTATAGGTAACCTTTAGACGACAGAACAAAAAAACAAAATATGAAAAAGATCTTCGTTTTATTCTTAATACTTACTACAATTACTCTTACTGGACAGATAAGGATAGAGAAATATCCAAATGGACAAATAAAATCAGAAGTTTCTTACAAGGACAGTTTAAAGGACGGTGTAAGCAAATATTACTTTCAAAATGGACAACTTCAATTAATTGTTGAGTACGCGAAAGGCAAATTAGTTGGGACCATAAAAGAGTTCTATGAAACTGGTTATAAATTTATGATTATCGATGCCAAAACATTAAATGCAAAAATCTATAGTCAAGATAGCATTTCTTATTATAAAGGAAAATACGAGAATACTGACTTCAATATGAATGGCATTTGGGAAGACTGGAATATAAAATACAACTATAAAAGGTTTGCTTGGACTTTCTTGAATGGTTACAAAACTGGTCCCTATACTGCCTTTCGAAAAAATGGTTCAATAGAGGCCACAGGACATTATCTCAATGGGACACTGACTGACACATTAAAATTGTTCGATGAAAAAGGCATTCTCCAAGAAATGCAAATTTGGAAAGTAAAAGACGACGAAAGCGGAAGTGATTTAGTGAAGTCTATTTATTTGACTGACAAAAAATCGGACGGTACGCCAGAAGTCATCGATGGGAAAATTTATATCTGGAAAAATGGAAAGAGAAGAATTTCTAAGTAATGTTGGAGAATAAAAAGCAAGACAATAATCCGCTAGCGCGGATCTTGGATCCGTGCTCGAGGCAATAAATTTTGCACGGATTGCAAATCCGCACTAACAGGAAAATCCTTCCAATAATGGTTACGATGACTTTCAAAACTATTTAAAAAACGTGTTGAACAAATGAAATACAGGCCGACACCTTTAAATTTGTTAGGCGGACTTGCAATTGGATTTGGAATTTGGTTTGCAGTAAATCCAGGACCTGAAGGTTGGGGAATTCTTCTATTAATCCCCGCGATGGTCGTTGGACTAATATCATTCGTAATAGATTACTTTTTTCAAAAATACTCAGGAAAATATATTAGGACATTTTTAATTGAACTTGGAATAATTGCTATGGTTGTTTTAACTTATTTAGTCTTAATTAAAGGGACACAAAAATAATTTTTTGGCGGACACGCAATCGTTGTGTATCTGTGTGCGGCGGCCTTCTGCTAACCCGAGGACAATGGCGCAATGCGGGGAAAAGCAGAGGGTGGCGGCGAGACGTTTGCCCCTTCGGGAATTTTAATTTGCCACCACTTAAAAACATTTGTATCTTTAAATAAACGTTTGAAGGTACGCGAAGGAAAAGTTTCAAAGACCGCACTGCGCCAGCTCCGAGAACGTTAGGCAACATTGTATGAACACCTTTAAAATAGACGATAGGCATATATTGAAACTTGAGGGCGACAGTTGGACTGTATACACAGACGGAGTTGCTCAGCTTGAATTACCAGAATTTATCTACAAATATTATTCGTTAAAGAAAGAGCATCTTGACGCGTTAAAAGATGGCTATTTTCAGATAAACAATCCAAAGAACTTTAATGATCCTTTTGATTGTTGCAACAATTTAATTATCGAAAAACAAAATGATCCAGTAGACGGTCGGCCAACACCACCTATAAACGATGTCCCGAATATAGGCGTTACTTGCTTTTCTACTCATGAACTAAATCCATTAATGTGGGGGCACTATTCTAGATCCTATATTGGATTTGTTGTAAAATTATATACTCGGACAATCCAACTCCAGCAAGCATCAATTACTCTTTTGCGGACGATTATCAATTCATGGTTAAGCTGAAGCATTGGGAATATGAAAATGAGTGGCGCTTAATCGTTAAAAAGAACGACAATAACTTGGACAGAGTATACTTTTCAAAAGACTGTGTTCAAGAAATTTTAATTGGTTATAAATCATTCCCTCAATATAACCATTCGAATGACGAGAACAACTATAAGTACTTTATGGACATTCTAAAATCGACTTACCCAACTGTAAATTTATATACCGTTGGACCTCACGAAAAAGAATTTAGTCTATATAAGAGACGCCTAATAATTAACCCCGATATCGAGGACCTGCGAATTAGCCTTAAATAATACAACGTCGCCTAATCCGATTGCAATTGCTCAATTTGGCAAGGCTAAATTTTTGTATATTTATATATCCGTTTTAGATAGATAAAATTTTCAAAAGCAAAACCTGGCCCCGAGAACGTTGGTGGCAAGTTTGCGGACAGAAATTTCATAAGACAATGAAATAAATACTTTGAGACAAAAATTCATATACTTTTTAGCTTTCGTTTCGACCCTTTGCTATTCACAAGCAAATAAAACCTTTAAAGACACAATATTTAAAAAAGGCGACATTATTGAGATACCGAGATTTCAATATTCTTTAGGTCGCATACCTGATAATAATGACAGTACCTATAAATTAGTTGCAGCCAGACTTTTTAAATTCCCATAAAAATTTACTTGCTGAAATAGGCTCACATACCGATTCAAGAGGCGATGCAAAAAAAAACCTGGATTTATCAAAGCGAAGAGCCGAAAATATTTGTACTGAATTAATAAAACGATTTGGTGTTGATTCTATACAAGTAAAACCTAAAGGTTACGGTAAAACGAAATTACTTAAAAACGACGCTGAAATAGCTAAAGTAAAAACATTACAGGACAAAGAAGTGTTTCACATGATTAATAGGCGAACCGAATTAAAAATTATCGAAGTAAAATAAATTTCAGCAGACATTTAAACTGTGTTTTACTCCGCTAGCGCGGATCTTAGATCCGTGCTCGAGGCAATAAATTTTATGCGGATTGCAAATCCACGCTAACAGACAGACGAGTATGAAAAAAACACTTTACATATTTATTTTAATTTCGTTTTCCAATTTAACTTTCGCACAGGCAGACCTCGCACAAAAAGCCGAAAACCTTCCAAAAAGAAATTCTTTTTACCTCGAACTTGGTGGACAAGGGTTATTAAATTCGTTTTGGTATGACCGCCTTTATCGTATTGACAAAAAAATTAAGGCTTCTCTTTCTTTCGGCTTAATGGTTCAACCGAGGCTTGAAAGCGGATATTATTTTACTGCCGGTGTACCAATTGCAGGTAATATTTTATTAGGCAAGAAAAGCCACCACTTAGAATTAGGTATTGGATTCACTGTATTAGGTAATAGAAATGGTTACTACTTTTCCTATTTAAATCCAAAAATCGGTTATCGTTTCCAAAGACCAAACGGCGGATTTTTCTTTAGGGCTGGAATAGTTCCAATGGTGTATCGCTTTGACAAATACGGTTCTTATTATTATGCTATGGATTCAAATTATGCGGACTGGCAAATCACTCCTATAATTTGGTACGGAATTAGTTTTGGGTTTACCCTTAAGAAATAATTTAGGACAAAGGACTGTACTGAATAACATGACTAAACAAAACTGCATGCAGCTGCCAAGTTATAACAAGGTTAATGCACAATTTCACTCAACTAAATTTTTGTATATTTATATAAACGATTAGGGTGTAGACAGGGAATTTTTCAAAAGCAAAAGCAAGACCAGAAAATGTTAGCGGTCAGGCTAAATAACGATTGAGCAATGACAGACAATTAACATAAAAAATGACGACAAACAGAAAAGTAGTTTTATATATTTCAATGAGTTTAGACGGCTACATTGCGGCTAAAGACAACTCGCTTGAATTTTTATCAATTGTTGAACAAGAAGGCGAAGACTATGGCTACAACGACTTTGTTAAATCTGTTGACACAGTAATTATTGGCAGAAAAACTTATGAAAAAGTAATTGCAATGGGATATGAATACCCGCATACAGACAAAGACGTTTATATAATAACAAGGGCTGAAAGAACTTCAATAGGAAATTTCAAATTTTACACTGACGACCTTTCTTGCCTAGTCAACGACTTAAAAAAACAATCAGGTAAAAATATATATTGTGACGGAGGAGCAGAAATTGCAAATGAGTTGATGAAAAATAATTTAGTTGACGAGTTTATAATTTCAGTTATTCCAATACTACTTGGTGACGGCATTAAACTTTTCAAAGACGGTCGACCTGAACAAAAATTAGAATTGGTTTCAGCTAAACAATTTAACACAGGACTAACTCAACTTCATTACAAGCTTGCAGACAAATAGACTAACAATAAACGAAGGACAAAAGCCCGAACCGCTAACACCCCAATTAACGCGGATCTTGGATCCGTGCTCGAGGCTATAAATTTTGCACGGATTGCAAATCCGCGCTAGCAGGAGGAATAATGGACCCTTAGGGAAATTTTTATTTGCACTCACTAATAAACTTGAGTATCTTTAAATAAACATTTGTGGGTTGGGAAAGTTGATCCCGATTGCTATCGTTATCGGAAGCCCAACTAGCCAGGTCCGCAAAACAATAGAGGTAATTTGTATGATAAGGACAATTATAAGTTACGTATTTCCACTGACCAAAAAAATAAAGTCGGTGTACAACGGGTATCTAGAACTTACTCAAATAGACGGTAAAACATTCCTAGACACCGCAAATACTAATTATTCCTATGGTTCTCTAGAAAAAGTTTTAAAATTCTCATTATTACATGTGAATTTATCGGGGGCAAAAAAATATTCTGGTACTCGGACTCGGAGGTGGTTGTGTAATAAAAAACATTAAGAAACGACTTTAACTTTCAGGTAATATTGCGGTTGACATTGATCCCGTAATAATTGAAATTGCAGACAAAGAATTTGGTATTTCTAATAACGATAAAACCGAAATAATCTGTGCAGACGCCTTTGATTTTATAAAAAAAGATAAAAGTCAAAAGTTTAATTTAATAATTATTGATTTATTCATAGACAATATTGTTCCTGAAAAATTCTTACTGCCGGAATTCTGGCGGAAGTAATTGAAAGGACCGCTTTTTGAAGGCTTTATCGTTTTTAATACTTTGTGCACCCCATTTACAGACATACAGCCAATACAAAATAAATTAAATAAAAGAGGTTTTGAATATCAATTATTCAGGCGCGTAGAAAACACAAATAAAGTTTTAATAGCAAACTACCACTAACCCAAGTTAGCGCGGATCTTAGATCCGTGCTCGAGGCAATAAATTTTGCACGGATTGCAAATCCGCGCTAGCAGGATTTTATTTACTGACATATTAATAATTGCATATCACACCTTGACAATAAAATGAGACCATTCATAATCATATCAATGCTATTAGTATTTCTTTCCTGCAAGAAAATAAAAAAAGGAAACTGTCACCTAGACATGGTTGAAAGCACAAGTCAAACTTACCCGACTTACTATTCACAAATTACAAAATCGACATTAAAACACATTACTTTCAGCGGCAACGACATTAATGGAACCCTCAACAAATCTGGAAGTAATGTTGACGGCATCTTAACTATTGGTAATGACTTCCCCTATAAATATACTTTTACAATAACCATTTCAGGATCTATTTCTTCAAAAACATCAGTTGAGGGTAATTATTCTAGCGACGTAAGGTCTGGGACATTTAAAATTAAATTATAAATCCGAAATTCAAAATAAGCACACGTACCAAGACGTGTCCTTTGTGCGCCCAACAACCTAAAACCCCTGGTCAATTGCCTAATTTGGCAAAACTAAATTTTTGTATATTTATATGAACGTTTTAGGGTGTCGGCCGAAGATTTTCCAAAAGCTGAAGCCTCGAAACCGTTAGTTGTAATTACATTCTCACATGAATCTAGATTTCGACACAGCTGAAACCGCTAACATGCTTATCTCGGCATTAATAGGCTTGTGCCTCGCATACTTTGCAACAATACATGAAAACTTGAAACAAAAGACTTGAAGTAAACAACGCGCAACCTTTCAGCATCTGAAAGGCAAAATCTGTGAATCTGATTGAGGCACTGGGACGTTAAGGGCGGGAAAATTGTTGACAAACCGATCGATTCATTTAAACGACTGAAGTATTTACACGATGGCGAATTTGAGTTTGAGTGGATCGAAAAAATCGAAGGAGAAGCAGGTAATACGTCTGACATTTTTTGATAATAAAATCAAAGGGATTCTTCACTTTTTCGATCATACAACAATCAATTACAAGTATCGAAACGTGTTCTATAGATCCATATCGCACTGCGGAAAAAAGTATGACGCAATTTTTGTGGATGCCCAAGATGAAGGAACAAAGTACGTGTTAATGCGTGAATCAAAGTAGATACCATTAACATTGGTCAATCTCCCCCCGATAGCGCGGATCTTAGATCCGTGCTTGAGGCAATAAATTTTGTACGGATTGCAAATCCGCGCGCTAGCAGGATAGAAAACAGCAGCAGTTAACTCTACCTCCCACCCCTTTGCCTCTTTCCCAAAATTATTTACCTTAGTTCTTCAACTCATTAACTATGGCAAAACCCCATAAAGAAGCAATTTCGCCGGCGCGTAAACTGGCTTTCGAAAAATTAAAGATCAGTACCGATAAACGTTTAATACTTTGTTTGGATGGCGGCGGCATGCGTGGCATCCTTACCATTCAACTCTTAAAAAAACTGGAACAACTTTGCGGCATTCCCTGCTACGAATTATTTGATATGGTGGCCGGCACTTTACCGGCGTCATTATTTCGCCGTTGATCACCACCGGCCATACCGCCGCGCAAAATAGAAAATTGGGTAACTGACCTGGGGCTACCGAAGTATTTGATAAACGCCTTTTGGGAAGACGCTTTGTGAACCCGCCCGCTTTCACTAAAAAAAATTACCGTAAACTTTTAAAACAGGTTATTGGTGATGTAAGTTTAGAGAATGCCTGCCGCATGCGCGATCTGGATCTGATGATCACCTCACAGGATATTTCGGCCGCCGAAGAAACATTTTTTAGCGGCTTTAAACAACCCGATGGTTCTTATTACGGTACTTACAAAGATGTTTTGTTACGCGGCGTAATGGAATCAACCATGAGCGCGCCCACGTATTTTTATCCGCTCGAGCGTTTTTTAGATGGCGGTACCACTACTTACAACAATCCGGCCCTTGCGGCTTTTATGGAAGCGGTGTCGTATAGTTGTCGCGATAAGAACCAAAGCATGTACCCTATCTCTTCATTGGTAATGTTCAGTTTTGGCACAGGTATTTCGCGGCAATTCATAAAACCCGAAGATACCATCAACCCCAAAGGCATTGACCTTATGTTTTGGCTTATCTGGATAATGACGGCTACCGGGCAAGACGCCAGCGCTATGCAAATTAATATTTAACGCGCATCATTAAAGAAAGTATTGATTTTAGAAGGTATCAGATCTCGCTCGATCCACCAAGAAAAATTACCTAATACCGATAAACTCGACCCTCAAAAATACGGTAGCGTGTGGCTGCACGATCTTAACGAAACCGTTTTGCATAACATTGACATGGCCGACATCACCAAATTGACCTTATGAAAGTAATAGGCGAACAAAATGGCCGAATACATAGAACGCTCGGAAATAGTTTAAGGAAGATCTTTAGACGCGAAAGGTCACGATCAGTTAGTATCGTTTTTTGGCGATGTTGACAGGATCAAAATTCAGATGAGCGACCCTAATTGGCTCGACCGGTTCATTGCTTAAGAAGGAAAGTTTTGTATCTTTATTAGAACGAAGATTATCGAGAGCAAGAACCTTGAAAGGTTGAGATTCAATTTGCAGGTATGAGTTCTCTAAAATTCGTTTAAATAAAAATTATTACCAACTTCAGTTATAAATGTCAAACTTCTCGCGAAAAATAGACGAACTTGGGAATAAAATAAATTTTACATTTAATGGCTTTATTCTCTTCATAATCCTATTCAATTCCGGAATATTTCTTCTTTATGGAATAGCAAAACTGACCGGGTTCCAATTTGTTTACCACGCACCTCCCCCAGACTTGTTATTTAAGGATGTTGGGCCTCTTGGTATTATGTGGTACTTTTTTAGTTTAAAAAAAGGTTATGCTATTTTAGTAGCATTATCTGAAATTATTCCAGCATTACTTATTCTATTTAAAAGAACAAGGTTTATAGGAGCAATTTTATACTTTGTCACCGTCACAAATATTTTAGCGTTAAACTTTTTCTTCAATATTACTCAATCTACATTGATAATTAGTGTAATCCTATTCATTAATACTATTATCATTTTCTTGAGCGAAAGACAAAAACTAAAGACATTATTAAGTTAAATTTTTAAATTAACAAAGCGAAATTCCGTTAAAGATGCTAGAAGATAGCGATAAAAACAACTTCGGACGCACAATTATTATGAGGTCCTTATTTTTTTTAACATGTATTGTTTTATTTTTTGGTAATTGTACTTCCAATAAATCTTTAGGAAAAAGGTTTCATGGAGCCGGAATTATTCAGTCATGCATCGACGATACAACCGTGTTTTTCGGGGCAAAGACGATAAACCTTTCTTTTGACTCTAAAAGCAATAATCCAAATTCAAAAGGAAATAACAGAGCTTGTGCAAACAGACCGCCATTTATTGACTGGTTTGATGATTGGCCTTCAATGCTTATATTGAATTTCAAAGAAAAGAGTATTACTTATTATTATGACTTTAAACCAAATGAGAAAAAATCCTGATCCAAATGTAATAAGCCTCATTTCTTCGCGAGCTAAAAACGGCATAATCAATTATAATAAAAAATTCAACTATAGACCTAGATTTTCCAAAAGACAATTGGCATAAAACATTTAACATAACTTATGATAAGAACTCAAAAATTAATGATGTTGACAGAAAAATAAAATCAAAGCTAAAAACCGTATAAAACTCACAAACCATCAAAACAAAAATGAAGTTAATTCGCATTAATTTTCCGCTCTCCCTTTAGCTATAGCGCAACCGGGCAAAACCTGCTACCAATAAAGCTGTTCTTACAAATGTTATATCCAAGCCATTAGCGATTTTATAAAAGCGGCGAACAAAAAAATGCCGTTGCATTTGATACCTTTATATTTCGCCAAACGTAAACTGGGACAACCCGATGATTTTCCGGATATAGAACTACCAAAAAAAATTGAGACCGCGCAAATACGCCTTGTTTCGCCGGAGCATGGTAAAATATTACAAAAAGAACTTCCTTCGCGTATATATATTAATTTGTTTGGCTGGGTTAACAAAGAAACGGCCGAGTTTATTTTTGTGGTGTTCTCAAATGGTTTTGCCCATCAATACGATTATACGCTAAATTATAAATACAACAACAAACTAAAAACCTTTGAACTGCAAAAATTACAATTTAAAGGTCCGCCCTTTGATAAGTAAACCGCTAATCGCTCATTAATTACCTCTTCACAAAATGTTACAGGCGCGAAATAAAAGTTCGTATCTTTACCATTATGAAAACACTTAACGCCTTAATGCTGGAAATAGTGCAACTCACCACCAATATTGAAACCAATTACCCCGAACTTTACAGTTATTTAGGCGAAACACCTTTAACGGTTGGCGAAACAAAAGAAAAAACCGTTTCTACCGACGACCTTAAGCAATATTTGGAAACGCTTAAAGCGCAATTGAGGCATCATATTGAAACGCACCGTAGCAAAAAAAATGAAATTGGTCCCTGCATGAGAATCCGGTGCATTATTATACTATTCCATTTTTTGTTTTTCTCACTGGGGGCACAAACGCCCTGGTACGATAATTATCCTTCTTCCGAAAAAATATTAAACCGCTTAAAAACCGATACCACTTATTTTACCGCCGCCGAAAATTTATCGTGGATAGGCGAATACCAAAAAGCGTTAGAGATCTGGGACAAGAAGGAACAAAAACCACCTGCCCGCTTAACCTCTACACAAGCCAAACATTTTTCGAGATTTAAACCCACCAATGCCAAAAAATTCATTATAGAAAAGGCCAAAACCGAACAGATCATCATTATAAACGAAGCGCATCAGCAACCTTACCATCGCGTGTTCACCAGATCCATATTGCACGATCTGTACCAACAAGGCTTTAGGTATTTTGGTGTTGAAACCATTAGCAATTTTGAATCGTCGTTAGCCGAGTTATCAAAAAATAAATTTCCAACTTTAACTACCGGCTTTTATACCCGCGAACCATTTTACGGCGATCTGGTACGCCAGGCCATTAACGAAGGTTTTGAAGTGTTCGCTTATGAAACAACTTCTCTTAAACCCGCTATTGGCGGCGAGCGCGAAATTGAACAAGCAAAAAATATAAAAAAAATACTGGACAAAGATCCCAAAGCAAAAATTTTAATTCATTGCGGATGGGATCACATTGTAGAAACACAATATTTCTCGTGGGGAAAAGCTATGGCGGGCCGCTTGAAAGAACTCACCAACATTGATCCTTACACCATCGATCAAACGCGTCTCAGCGAACACGCCACCCCCGATTACGAAAACCCATACTATAAAGTTTTTAATTTAGAATACGACGCTATTTTTTCCGATACCAGTAAGAATGCCTTCAGCGGTCCCCCCGAAAAAATTGAATACGACGCGCGGGTTTATCACCCCCGAACCAAATGGGTAAGCGGCAGGCCCAACTGGGTATTTGAAAATGGGCGCGTGCCGTATTTTATTGAAGAAAAAATAACGGTATCGTTTCCGTGTTTGGTATTTGCTTTTATTCCTAAAGAAAATAACGCCAGTAAAGAAGCCATCCCTTACGACATTATTGAATTGAAAAATAAAAAAGATAAAAAAGCCTTATCGCTCAAAAAAGACGAACAATATATTATTGTGCTTAGAGACGAGGACGGCAAACAACAAGATTTTACTATTATTGCAAAGTGAACAAATCTTACCGGTGAAAAAAATAAACAAACGATCGTTTTACATCATTGCCGCTGCATTTACCATTTTATCCTTGCTCGCCTTTGCTGATATGCCATAACAAATGAGAGATCGATAAAGATCACAGTATAAAATTTAATGGCGTCGACACCGAAGGGGTTTTTAAGGCTTGTAAAAAAGTATGTCATTTGAGCCTAATTATCAGTTCATTTACGCTTTTACCCCTAACAGAATATTATTTAATTAAATTTTGTAAATTTACTGATATGAATGCCTTTGTGAAACATTCTTTCGTCATTTTTATTTCACTAACCCTGCTTTCAATAACCGGGTGTAGAAAAAAAACAAATATCACTGTAGTTGTTTTTAATCCAACCACCAATAAGTTTAAAGCCAACGTTCATGTAGAAGTATTTGAACAAATAGGTGGCGGCGTAACCACTCAACAATCTGGTGCTATACGATCGGGCGAGACCGACAGCAACGGTGAGATCTTATTCAAGGATATGGAACTAAGAGGCGACGCCAAAGCAGAGCATTGGGTTTCTATTTCTTGTGGAGATACGTTATGTCCTGGTACGAGTGGGAACTCACACAAGAGCATAACTGCCGGTGAAACTCGCACGGTCAAATTTGAGGTCGGATTATAGAATTTTTTATTGTACAAAAAAAAAGCGAAGCATACACTCCGCTTTTTAATTATGTTCATTTTCAATTACGCTTTCACACTCGCGCGAATGATATTCAAAGCGCCACCCGCTTTAAACCATTCTATTTGTTGCGCGTTGTAACTGTGGTTTACCTTTATTTCGTCTTTGCTACCGTCTTTGTGCGTAAAAATTAAACTTAATTGTTTACCCGGAGCAAATGATGTTAAGTCGGTAATATCCACAACATCGTCTTCCTGAATTTTATTGTAGTCCTCTTTATTGGCAAAGGTTAATGCCAACATACCTTGCTTTTTCAAATTGGTTTCGTGAATCCGCGCAAACGATTTTACTAAAACGGCTCGTACACCTAAATGACGTGGCTCCATAGCCGCATGTTCACGTGATGAACCTTCACCGTAATTTTCGTCACCCACCACAATACTTCCAATGTGTTGCGCTTTATATGCGCGTTGTACTGCTGGAACACTTTCGTAAGCGCCGGTAAGTTGATTTTTTACCGAATCGGTTTTTTCGTTGAACGCGTTAACCGCGCCTATCAACATGTTGTTAGAAATATTATCTAAATGCCCACGGAATTTTAACCATGGTCCGGCCATACTGATATGGTCGGTGGTACATTTACCTTTTGCTTTAATTAATAATTTTAAACCTTTTAAGTCAACACCTTCCCAGGCTGCGAACGGATCTAATAATTGTAAACGCTTAGAGCCTTTATCAACCAATACCTGCACTTTGCTGCCATCAACTGCAGGTGCCTGATAGCCGGCATCTTCAACGGCAAAACCTTTTTTAGGTAATTCGTCGCCCGCCGGCGGATCTAATTTTACTTTCTCGCCTTTTTCATTGGTTAAAGTATCCGTTAAGGGATTAAAATCAAGTGTACCTGCAATAGCTAAAGCCGCGACCATTTCGGGTGAAGCCACAAACGCGTAAGTATTTGGATTGCCATCGGCACGCTTCGCGAAATTTCTATTGAAGGAATGCACAATGGTGTTTTTTTCTTTTTTATCAGCATCTTTTCTATCCCACATACCAATACAAGGACCGCAAGCGTTGGTAAATACCACAGCGCCTACTTCATCAAACACTTTTAAAAAGCCATCGCGCTCAATGGTGTAACGAATTTGTTCGGAACCCGGATTGATCATGAATGGCGATTTGGCTTTCAAATTTTTTGTGGATACTTGTTTTGCCAATGAAACGGCGCGCGAAATATCTTCGTAAGAAGAGTTGGTACACGAACCAATTAAACCACCTTCAATTTTTAAAGGCCAGCCATTTTTTACGGCTTCTTCTTTTAATTTTGAAATAGGCGTTGCTAAATCGGGAGTGAACGGCCCGTTAACGTGCGGCTCTAATTCCGAAAGATTAATTTCAATTACTTCGTCAAAATATTTTTTTGGATCGGCGTACACTTCAGGATCGCCGGTTAAATGATCTTTTACTTTATTAGCGGCGTCGGCAACATCGGCTCTGCCGGTAGCGCGTAAATAGCGTTCCATACTGGCATCGTAACCAAAAGTAGAAGTAGTAGCGCCCACTTCGGCACCCATGTTACAAATTGTTCCTTTACCGGTACAGCTAAGACTAATTGCGCCGTCGCCAAAATATTCAATGATCTTATCGGTACCACCTTTAACGGTGAGGATACCTGCTACTTTTAAAATAACATCTTTTGCGCTGGCCCATCCGTTCAATTTACCGGTTAATTTTACACCGATCAATTTTGGCCATTTCAATTCCCACGGTAAACCGGCCATTACATCACAAGCATCGGCGCCACCAACACCAATGGCGATCATTCCTAATCCGCCGGCATTAACGGTGTGACTATCTGTACCTATCATCATTCCACCCGGAAAAGCGTAATTCTCTAACACAATTTGGTGAATGATGCCTGCACCCGGTTTCCAAAATCCAATACCATATTTATTTGAAACGGAAGCTAAGAAATTAAATACTTCTTCGCTTTCGGTTTTCGCTCTTTCAAGATCCGCTTTAGCGCCAACTTTTGCCTGAATTAAATGGTCGCAATGCACAGAAGACGGCACCGCCACTTTTGGGCGACCGGCTTGCATGAATTGCAATAAAGCCATTTGCGCGGTAGCGTCTTGCATGGCTACTCTATCGGGACCAAAATCCACATACGAATTACCGCGTTGAAAATTTTCGAATTTTTGATCTTTATGTAAATGCGAGAATAAAATTTTCTCAGCTAAAGTTAAAGGTCGTCCTAATTGTTTACGTGCCGCTTCAATGCGTGAAGGCATGTTCTCGTAAACTTTTTTTATCATGTCAATGTCGAAGGCCATAGTGAGGAGTTTATAGTTTATGGTTTATAGTTTATAGTTTATGGTTTATGGTTTATAGTTTATGGTTTATGGTTTATGGTTAATAGTTTATGGTTAATAGTTTTAGTGTTTAGTGTTTAATATTAGATTCTCAGTAAATTTTTGCGGTTTTGATCCGTCGCAGCGGACTACGAATTTATGAAAATATTAGGATTTTAGGAATAAAAATGCGATTTTTTTCTTATAAATATGTACTTTTAAGGAGCTAAGCGGCTCAAAGATCACAGCGCTTTTATGAAAAAGGAATTGCTTTTTATTTTTTTTACATTACTTCTGCCTGTTAGTCAATTTCTTAAAGCGCAAAGCGATTCAACCAACAAAAAGCTCATACGCCTTAATTCATTAAATATAGGAGGAGGCGCATTATCTTCAATATGGAGTTACGTTCAGGGTTCACCGGCGAATATCTTCCGCGTTAGGGTAATTATATGCGGTGGGTGCCGGCTTTAAATTTCTTTTATAAATTCCACCTGTGGTAATAGCCCATGAAGAACGGAAAGTCCTTTACCCTTAAATACCTTACATTTGTTACCCAATGGCGCTGCTCTTAAGAGAAAATACACAAATAGCTTTTTCGGCTATCAAATCCAACAAGCCCAGAGCATTTATTACCATGCTTATAATCGCTATTGGGATCACCGCATTGGTAGGCATTTTATCGGCCATCGACGCTATTAAGTCGAGCATCAACAGCAATTTTACCAGTATGGGCGCCAATACCTTTACCATTCGTAACCGCGAAATGAGTGTGCGTATTGGCAGAGGCGGTAAAAAACCGCGTCAGTACGAAAGCATCAGCTATAAAGAAGCCATGCGTTTTAAAGAACAATTTAAATTTCCATCCCTTACTTCCGTTTCTACCATGGCCTCGTTTAACGCGCGGTTAAAATACGGCTCTAAAAAATCCAATCCCAACGTGCAGGTTTTTGGTACCGACGAAAATTATCTTGAAACTTCGGGTTATGAATTAAAGGATGGACGCAACTTTACACCTCAGGAAATTTTAGGCGGTAACAGTCTTTGCATTTTAGGAAGTGAAATGGCCTTTGTGCTCTTTCCTAAAGGGATCAACCCCATCAACAAAACCATTTCCATTGGCGCGGCCAAATATAAAGTGATAGGTGTTTTAAAAAGTAAAGGTAACAGTCAGGGATTCGGTGGCGATAAAATTGCCCTTATCCCATTAATAAACGCCCGTCAGTATTTTGGAAGACCCGATATGAATTTTACGATCAATATTATTTCAAAACGTCCGCAACTTATGGACATTGCCATTGGCGAAGCCATAGGATTGTTCCGGAAAATACGGAAAGTAGATCTGAAAGAAGAAGAGAATTTTGAGATCATTAAAAGTGATAGTTTAGCTACCATGCTCATTGGTTTAATAAGCAAAGCTACGCTGGGGGCCACCATACTTGGTATCATTATTTTATTAGGCGCCGCCATTGGTTTAATGAATATCATGTTGGTGTCGGTTACCGAGCGTACCCGCGAAATTGGTGTACGAAAAGCTTTGGGCGCCACGCAAGCCGCTATTAAAAATCAATTCTTAATTGAAAGCGTGGTGATATGTGTGTTGGGTGGTTTAATTGGAATTGTTTTGGGAATTGTGGTAGGAAATTTAATTGGCATGTTGCTTGAGACCGGATTTTTTATTCCATGGTTCTGGATCATACGCGGGGTTATCATTTGTATTTTTGTTGGATTACTGAGCGGATACATTCCTGCGCGACGCGCTTCTAAACTCGATCCTATTGAGAGTTTACGTTTCGAATAAATATAAAGTACCTACGGCACTTTATTCTCACCAGTGTTATTTAGTTTACCGGTATTGCGTCCCTGCGGGACTAAGAAAAACGTTTTATGAACCTGGGGACATTTAACCACAAAGTTCACAAAGAAAAAACATAAAGATCACAAAGAAAAAAAAGATGACAACGTTGTAATTTTTACATGCCCTTATCCTTGTTGGTGACAACACCAACAAGGGCTAAAAACATAAAGAGTGCTAAGAAAAAAGGTGACAAATTTGCCATTCTATAAAAAATCATCTTTGTGACATTGGTGAGCCCTTTTTGTGCTCTTTGTGGTTAAACTTTCCTAAACCTTAATAAACTAAAATTTCTTATCTTTAATCTATGAAATTTGCCCGTGTATTTTTTTCGTCTTTAGCCCTATTACTGTTTGCGCATAGCTACTCGCAATGTTTAACACCGGTAATTTTTGCCTTACAAAAAAGCTTGCCAACTGCATCACCGCTGCTTAATCACGACATGAGTACATTACGCGATTCGTTTCCGGGCAAACCCTATTTGTATATTGCCGGAAAAGAACAAGGTTTAAAGATCTATAACATCAATAATCTTACCACCCCAGTGCTTAGCGCTTCACTTAATGCCTCCAGTTTTAATAATCTTGATGTAAATCGCATCACACAAGTTGGAAATTATCTGTATCTGGCTTTGGGAGATATTTTTAATAAGAACACCGAGGCCTCGGGTATGGCTATTGTGAATGTTACCAGTCCTGCCTCACCAACTGTTACCAGTGTGTATACTTATTCGTTGACCAGCGGAGCAGGACATGTTGCGGTTGAAAATAATTACGCCTACCTATCGGCCATGCAAAATGGTATTTTAGTATTTGATGTGAGTAATAAATCAAATATTCAATTAGTATCGCAATTTAAACCCAATGTCAATTACCCTAAACCTAATCCAAACAGTTCGGAACTCGACAAAATAAATGTGCGACAGATCACTGCAAAAAATAATGTATTGTACGTTTGTTATGATGCCGGGGGTGTACGAATTGTAAATGCCACCAATAAAACCCAATTAAAAGAAACCGGAAAATACTCTAACCCGCTTTTGTTGAACCGTCCGAGGGCCATGAATAACTTAATATTAATAGATTCACTCATTTATGTAGCGGCCGATTATTGCGGGATGGAAGTATTGAAAATAAAAGACACCTCTAACATTACCCAAGTTGGTTGGTGGAACCCGTGGAAATGTCAGAATGCCTCTAACACCTGGTTTAATAGTCCGGGCCACGCCAACGAAATTGCTTACGACTCGGCCTGCAAAAAAGTTTTTATGAGTTGTGGAAGGAGTGATGTGATGGCCGTTAGTATCGCTAATCCTGCCTTACCTGATTCTTGTCAGCAGTATGGAAGTAAAACCGACAGTGCAGGCACCTGGGGGATTTCTGTTTACAACGGCACTTTTCCGGGGCAGGTATACGCCGCTTATATTTCAACATGGCCACTTTTTATTCCATTTCGTAGCGAATGGAGTGGCGTTAAAATAATCACTTATAACCATCAGGATTGCATTGAAGGTATAGAAGAGTTTGGAATTGGAACGTCGAAGTTGAGTTTATATCCAAATCCGACTAACACCGAGTTAAATATTAAAAATCCCTTTGTTACCGGTGCGCAATTAACCATATATGATACCAATGGGAAATTAATTCTCACAGAAGATATTGAATCAGGCATTTCAACTATTAAACTGGTGACCGGCCATTACGCGCAGGGCATTTATTTTATTAAGCTGAACTCGGATTCGGGCTCTTATACTTCCAAATTTTGTATAGAGAAATACTGATCAGGGGCCTCCGTTGGTGTTGTCACCAACGGATTTACATACCTTATCCTTGTTGGTGACAACACCAACAAGGGCTAGAAACACCAACAAGGGCTAGAGAAATATCAACTCACCTGTTTCACCACCGAGTAGGTCACCGGCCAAAGAATATTCTTTTTGGCAAAATTTATTTTTATGGCTTCATTTATTTCGGAGGTCATAACCGCCACGTGATCGGGCTGACAAAAGGGTTTAATATGAATTAACGCTGTGCCATTCTCAATTTTTCCAACGGTAATTTGAGGTGCTGGATCCTTTAAAACGGAGGCATTAGAATCGAGAACTTCTTTAATTACTGTTTTTACTTTTTCGATATCATTTTCCATCGAAACATGGATCACAATATCCGACCGCAATTTTCCCTGGCGGGTGTGGTTTACGATGGTACCGTTAGAAAGCACCCCATTTGGAAAAATAACCGTTTTTTGATCGGCTGTAACCACAATGGTATTAAAGATCTGAATTTCCTTTACCTCGCCGCTTTGTCCTTGCGCTTCAATGGTATCGCCTACTCTGTACGGTTTAAAGATCATTAACAAAACACCACCCGCAAAATTGGAAAGCGAACCCTGAAGGGCTAAACCAACGGCTAAACCGGCAGCGCCTAAAATGGTAACAAAAGAGGCGGTACCAATGCCCAACATGCCGGCTACGGTTACGATCAAAACAATTTTTAATCCTATAGAAATTAAACTCTTTAAAAAGGTTCGCAGCGACACATCCAGATTTTTCTTTTCAAAGCCTTTTTGCGCCAGCATGGCTATGCGTTTGATCACCCACAACCCTATAATAAGAACCAGCAAGGCGATGATGATCTTAGGAGTGAAGATAATAATGTCGTCTATAATTTTATTTAGGTGATCATCCAGTTTCATGCTTTCTGTTTTATTAATTTGAACGTTCAGGATTTAAAAAAATTATTTATATCTTTATTGGCATCAAAATTAAAGGAAATTGAGCAAAAAACTTACACTTCTGTTTTTATTAATCAGCATTTTATCAAAAGCTCAGATCTGGGACACCACCCGCTATACCAAATATCAGAATAAACTGACCGCCGGTATTTTTTATTCCTACAAACAATGCGACCTTTCACTCGATCAAACCATTAACAAGGATTCGCTGCACAAATCAAATATCAATTATTTCGCGCAATCCTCTTCCATCATCGGTATCGACCTTAGTTATGATAAATTCAGTTTATCCGTTGGGCATGCGCTAAAAACACCCGTGAATTCAAAAACCGGAAAAACCGAAACCTTCAATTTAGGCTTAAATATTGGCGGCACCCGATGGCGACTCGAAACCTATGGACGTACCTTTACCGGGTTTTACGATAAGAACACTTCTGGTTACGATACTACTTATAAGAAGACCGGCGTGTATTCTCAATTTCCAACATTATTTAGTGGCGCCTTTCGTTCTAAATTCTTATACTTTACACATAACAAACGTTTCGCCTATTGCGGTCCGTATGGTTGTTCGTACCGTCAGTTAAAAACTTCGGCAAGCTTTATAGTAGGCGGAAGTTATTCGTTGAACGGCACTACGTCCGACAGCAGTATCATTCCGGTGCAGATCAGGCATTTTTATGATACCACAGGTAAAAAACAATTCAGAGGATTAATTGTATCGGGCCTTACCGCTTACATAGGCGGTTCGGTGACATTTGTGATCAAAAAAGGTTTCTTTATTAATTTCACTTTGGTAGGTGGTCCTGAAGCGCAAAGCCGCAGTTATTATTTTGTGGATGGGCAATACAATTACAAAAAAGGATTTATTTCGGCATCAGGCACTTTTAATACCGCCTGGGGATTCAACTTTAAACATGGTTACATGGCCATTACCAACCAAACCGATTTCAATACCTATAATAAAACCACCATTAATTTAACGTCAAAGAATATCAGTTTCTGTTTTATGGCAGGCTATCGCATTCCGGTTAAAACACCAAAGCTTTATCAGAAATTTCAGGATACAAAGTTTTATAAATTATTTTAACTGTGATATACTCGGGAAGCCACAATTAAACGGTTCTTTATTTCGAGTACTTCGCCCACCCTCAGATCTTCTTCGCCATTAACTTTACGGATGTATTCCATAAACACTTGTTCGTCATCGGCCGTTAATTTTATTACTTCGTATTTTAAAGAAGGTAATCGCTGAAACGAATCGTTCCACCACTCACGCAATGCCACCTTACCGGTAATTAAACCCTTGGTTTGTGGTTGGCGCATTTTTAATTTCGGACTATAATGTTCGGCTTTATCGTGATATAACAATAAAATTTTTTCGGTGTTGTGTTCGTTAAACGCTTCGAACCATTTTAGGGCAATATCCTTATTTTGTTGTGCGCTCATAAATTTAATTTTATCTTTAAACAATGTTTAAAAAATTCCTACTCCTTATAGTTACTTCTTACTTCCTAAACTCCTGCTCCACTTCCCAAAAAAAAGAAGCCGACTTGATCATTCACCATGCAATTATTTACTCCGTTGATTCCTCCTTTACAATTTTTGAAGCCATGGCTATTAGCAATGGTAAAATAATGGAATTAAATACAAACCAAAAAATTTTAGATACTTATTCTGCAAAAGAAAGCATTGATGCTAACGGAAAAAGTGTTTTTCCGGGATTTATCGACGCGCATTGCCATTTTGCAAATTACGGTTTGGGATTGCAACAGGTTGATCTGGTAGGAACAAAGTCGTTTGAAGAAGTTATTGAGAGAGTGAAGGCATTTTCGACCCTCACCCCTAACCCCTCTACCAAGGGAGAGGGGAACTGGATCATTGGGAGAGGCTGGGATCAAAATGATTGGGCCGTGAAAGAATATCCAAACAAAAAAATACTGGATTCACTTTTTCCGAATACACCCGTTATTTTAAAAAGAATTGACGGTCATGCGGCATTGGTAAATACCATCGCTTTAAAGCTCGCAGGTATTACCTCGGAAACAAGAATTAATGGTGGTAAGATAGAATTTAATTTTGTACCGGGTGGTGACAGATCCTGGACAAGTGCGACAGGTCAAAAGGAAATAGATCATCTTGAATATCCTTATTGGGTTCCAACGGGCATTCTCATCGACAACGCTGTTGACCTAGTGACCTCAAAAATTCCGGCGCCTTCAAAAGAACAATTCCAACAAGCATTGCTAGCCGCGCAAAAAAATTGTTTTGAAGTTGGGTTAACCACCGTCGATGATGCAGGGTTGATGAAAAGCGAAATTGATATTATTGATGATTTACAAAAAAACGGAAAATTAAAAATGCGCGTGTATGCCATGTTGAGCGACAGCGCCCCAAATTATAAGTATTACTTAGAAAAAGGTCCGTATAAAACCGACCGCCTCAATGTGCGTTCATTTAAATTTTATGGTGATGGGGCTTTGGGTTCGCGCGGGGCTTGTTTGTTGCAAGACTACAGCGATAAACCAAAATGGAAAGGTTTTTTATTAAATAGTATAGAACATTATGATAAACAAGCCGGGATCATCGAAGAAAAAGGTTTTCAAATGAATACCCATTGCATCGGCGACTCAGCCATGAGAACAATGTTAGCAGTATATGGGATAAATCCTCGTGTTGGATTTGATCATGATGGAAAATTAACAAGAGATATTGCAAAAGAAAAAAGATGGCGAATAGAACATGCTCAGGTGGTATCTAAAGAAGATCTCAAATATGTAAAAGCACTATCTGTTATCCCATCCATACAACCTACTCATGCTACCAGCGATATGTATTGGGCCGAAGAACGATTAGGTAAAGAACGCGTAAAAACCGCTTATGCCTATAAGGATCTTTTAAAAGCAGCCGGACTTGTTGCGTTAGGTACCGATTTTCCGGTGGAAGATATTTCGCCTTTTAAAACATTTTACGCGGCAGTTTATAGAAAGGATTCGAAAGGTTTTCCGGAGGGTGGTTTTCAAATGGAAAATGCTTTAACCCGCGAAGAGACGCTGAAAGGTATGACCATATGGGCCGCTTACGCTAATTTTGAAGAAAAAGAAAAAGGAAGTTTAGAGAAGGGAAAGTTTGCCGATTTTGTTATCTTAGATACCGATTTGATGAAGTGCGCTGAGAATGAAATTTTAAAAACCAAAGTTGTATCTACTTTTGTGAATGGAGAAAAAGTTTATGGCAATTGAATTTTTAACCACAAAGGTCACAAAGGAGGCACAAAGAACACAGAGCAGCCTTAAAAATTTTCTTTATGGGGTATAAAAGTTTACACGATTGTTTAACCGACCTGGAGAAGAACGGTCACCTTGTTCGAATAAAAGAAGAAGTGGATCCGAATTTGGAAATGGCCGCTATACATTTGCGTGTTTACGAAATGGGCGGTCCTGCCCTGTTATTTGAAAAGGTAAAAGGCTGTGAGTTTAAGTGCGCCAGTAATATTTTTGGAAGTTTAGTAAGAAGCAAATTCATTTTCAGAGATACGTTCAATGATATCCGGAAACTAATTGAGGTAAAAAATAATCCTCTTAAGGCTTTAAAGAATCCTTTTAAATACCTCGATGTTTCGGTAACCGCCTTTTCGTCGCTCCCTAAAAAAAATCCAGTTTCCAAACCGGTGTTGTATAAGGAAACCACTATCGATAAACTACCACAGATCATTCATTGGCCAAAGGATGGCGGCGCTTTTATTACCTTACCACAGGTGTATAGCGAAGATATTGACCAACCCGGAATAATGAATGCCAACCTGGGTATGTACCGCATACAGCTATCCGGAAACCGTTATACACAAAATAAAGAGGTGGGATTGCATTATCAATTGCACCGTGGCATTGGTGTTCATCAAACCAAAGCCAACAAAAAAGGGCAACCTTTAAAGGTCTCTGTTTTTGTAGGCGGCCCACCCAGTCACAGTTTAGCAGCCGTAATGCCATTACCGGAGGGATTAAGTGAAATGACCTTTGCGGGCTCATTAGGAAAAAAACGCTTTGGTTATGTTTACCTTGATGGTTATTGTGTGAGTACAGACGCCGATTTTGTAATCACCGGCGAAGTTTACCCCAACGAAAATAAACCCGAAGGACCTTTTGGCGATCATTTGGGTTAC
>JBGASH010000024.1:0-23584 GCA_044229775.1 Bacteroidia bacterium | reverse complement strand
ACCAAAATCCGGAACCGGCAGCGCGGTATTTTCGTTTGTATGGATCGCTCCAACAAGTGGCCAGGTAAAAATGTACGCGGCCGGAAACGCTGTTAACGGAAATGCTTCTAATTCGGGTGATCAATCAGGTACCGGTACTTTGGTGCTCGATATGGATACAACAGCCGGCGTTGGGATAAAAGAGGCCTCCGAAAAAATACTGGCGCTTTCAGTTTTTCCAAATACGGTTATATCCGATATCAAGATAAATTATTCTTTAGTGGCCGATAGCAAAGTGAAAATAGCGCTTTATGATCTTCAGGGAAAAGAAATAGAAGAGATCTATAATGAAGATCAAAGCAAAGGTTTTCATGATCTCAAAATTGTCCGCTCACAAAAGATCACCAATGGCGTTTATATGCTGAAGGTAAATGCCGGGGATAAAACAACAGCTCAACGCCTGATCATTTTTCAATAGATCAATTCTTTTTTTTCAGCGAAATAATGAAGTAATCACCGCTATTCTTCCACGGCCAACTGACGCTGCGTTTAGCTTCCGCTTTTTTTAGCAATTCAAATGATCGCGGAAATTTAACCGGAAAATTTTTAAGGTATGAGGGCGGAACCAAAGTACATAAACCTTCGAGATGCGTAACGGTAAAATCGTTTTTCAAATAGTTTATAATGTGATCAGGTGTATAATACCAACTTTTAAAATGTACCCCCTCTATATGCGACGACGCGCCATTTTTATTATACCGGCGAAATGCCGTTTTAAAATTGCCTTTAAGCGCCAATAAATTTTCCCATAAACAAAAAGGAGGCATTATAACCAGAGTAACCGATCCGTTCTTAGCAAGTAATCCGCTAAAAGAATTTAAAACGGTATCAAGCTTATCGGTACAGTTTAATCCACCGAAATTGGAAAAAATGTGATCGTACTTAACTGGATGTGCAATGGTATCCAGCTCGAGAAAGGAACATTTTTGAGAAGTGATAGAAGCAAACAGATCTTCATCATCAATTTTTTTATCCAGTTGTGCGAGCATTTCTTCCGAAACGTCGGTGCAAAACAGTCGATGCCCTTTTTTAGCGAGATAGATCGCGTCTTCACCTGTACCGGCGTTAAGTTCAAGAATAGTTGAATTAGGCTGCAGCTGTTTTTCCAAATGTTCGCGCACCCTTTGTCGTTTGTAATTAACAATAGCGTCTTCTCTATATATAGCGTCAAATGCTTGAGCCTGTTTCGAAAAAGCTTTTTCAACTTGTGTGGTATTTTCGATGGCCGACATTAGTGCTGTAATTTTTGTAATTTATTTTTTTGAAGCAAGCTGTTCACAAAATAATAGGGACTCAAAGCGATCTTTTTTGTTTTTTTGCCCTGCGCCGACCGCTTAAAAGAAAGCGTTTCACGCAATAAGGATAAGGATTGCTTACTACGATACGATTGATGAACGTAACGGTGCAATTGCTTGTAAAAATCGGGAGAATATTTGTTTTTGAACATTAAAGCAAGATCGTCGCTATCGCTCCAGTTGGCTTTTTGTTTTAGTTCACTTTTAATTTTCTCATAAAAAACCGTTCCGGGCAAAGGATAAGAAACCGAAACGCCAATATCTTCGGGCAGTAATTCGTGCACCATGTTAATGGTCATTTCAATATCGCTCATCGTTTCGCCGGGATAACCAAATTGTAGGAAGAGCGCCGGTTTTATATGGCGTTTTTTAAGAAGTAAAGTGGCGGCTCGTATTTGTTCTACCGTTATGCCTTTATCCATGGCATCCAGGATCTTTTGCGATCCGCTTTCGGCGCCCATCCAAACGGTTTCACATCCTGACAAAGCCAGGTATTCAACGGTTTTATCTTCCAGTAAAAGATCGGCGCGACTTTGAATCGTATATCTGATCTTTATTTTTTCTTTGGTGATCAATTCAGCGAAACGTTCAAGCCAATGGGGTTTTAATCCAAAAATATCGTCGCTAAACCAAATGTGTTGGAACCCAAATTTATTTTGGAGATCTTTAATTAAACCAACCACTTTTTCGGGCGAGTGCGAGTTGTAACGATTACCGTAAATGGGTTTTGCGCACCAGTTACATTTATAAGGACAACCTCTTGTAGTAACAAAATTTAATGAGAAATAACCGTGTTTTTTGATCCACGTATTTTTATACGGGGTAATATCCACCAGGTCCCAGGCGGGAAGTGGGAGTTGATCGAGATCTTTTAATACCGGTCGAGGCGAATTTTTTACAACAACAGTATTTTCTTTAAATGCTAAACCGGTTATATTCCTGAATTCACTGTTTTTTTTATTTTTTAAAAGCGTGCATAATTCTAAAAGTGTTTGTTCGGCTTCGCCAATAAGGATATGATCAGCGCCGTTAGAAAAATAATTTTCAAGGTGATCGGTGGCGTCGGAACTTGAAACTACAACAGGTATATTATATTGTTTTGCGATACGCTGCATCGTAAAAGCAGCGTTTCTCATATTAGTGAGACACATTTTAGTGAGGTAATTAAAGCCATCGTCGTAAATAACAAATACGTCAGGTTTAAAGTTCTTAAGGTGTAATTCTATTTCTGTAGGATCTTTCGAAAATTGCAGATCGGCCAGTTTCACTTCAAAGCCATTTTCGCGAAGTACAGAGGCGGCATATAATGTCCCTAATGGGGGATAAGGGGTTTGCGCATCAAGTTGTTTGGGATCCAGGTGCAGAAAATACGAATGTGTAAAAAGAACCCGCATCACTAATTCAAAATTAATTCGTTCATTTTTTGATCAAGCGCATCCAATACTTTTTTCTGAAAGCCGCGAGGGTGATGTTTAGAAACGTTTTTTCGTGAGCGAAGATTAAGGTCAAAATCTTCCTGCGAAAAATCAGGAAACTTTTTTTGCCAGCGTTTAAGGGTGATCCTAAAGAATAAATTGTCAAAGAACCCGCCTAACGACCGGTGAAATGATCTTTCCAGGAATTTAGAAAGCATGGGTTTTCTTACCTCGTCGTTACATAACGAATAGTTGAAAGGAGCTTTATTAGGAAGAAAATCGCCGGCCCATTTATTGGTTTCTTCAAATGCGTTGAATAGTTTGGTGTTATATGCGGGTAGCAAGGTTTTAATTTCGGTAGCAACAAAGCTGTTCTTATCCGGAATATGCAAATTATCGCTGCTGATAAAATAGTTCACACAAAAATATTTTCGCGAATTAAGTAAAACGATTTTTTTGAAAAGCACGAGTAACGACCGACAAAGCCACAAGCGGTTAGACGCTGTGATGATGAAATAATCAATATCGCCATCCGTATCCAAAACCCCCTTAGAGAAGGACCCGGAAATACCTACGCCCTCTACATAAGGAAATTTAGCAATGAGTTGAGCATACTTTACAGCTTTATCTTTTTTTCTAAAGGCATTGGCTTCGTTAAAAATTCGTTTTTTAATGATATTTTCCGACGATGTACTTAGAAAATAATAAATGTCGATATGAATTATTTTTTTTGAATCAATAAGTGTATTAAGTATTGCTTTTACTTCCTGCACCTCAACGGGTCTTTCACAAAAGTCAACGATCTCCTCCAAGGTAAGTGGATGTTCAAAAACATCAAAATACGCCAGGCATTTATATACTGAAAGTTCTTTTTCAGAGAGAGTTAATTCTTTCATCGGTTTTCGCTCCAATTTATTTTAGAATTAACTTAAAGATACAATTATTTTCCCATTTAACTTTTTCCTGATGCACTAAGTGGAAAACAATACGGTTTTTGTCAGCAATTTGTTCAATTCTGTTGATATCGCAATTGTCGGCAAGGATCATATATATTTGGGTCTTATCGTCACTGTACGACGTTAATTGCGAAAAAAGTTTTTCAAAGTATTCGCCGTTCTTACCGCAATACCAGGCCTTTTGTTCTGCTGAGGCCGGTGTTTCAAAAAAGTAGGGCGGATTGATCACTATCACATCGAATGTTTGCGAAGGCACCTTGTCAAAAAGGTCCGAATGAAAAACCTGAAAGGAATCCAATTTATCATTCGCGAAATTGTTTCTAAAATTCTCCTCAATGCCTTTAACCGCATTTTCATTTATGTCGAAACAAGTAACTGTTGCCCCTTGTTGATAAGCAATTAAACTAAGAATGCCGGAGCCTGCGCCCGGTTCACAAAATCTTTTTTCTTTAAGAGGAAGATCCTTTATGAAATTTACCAGTACGCGTGTGCTAAAAAAATGCCCGGGATGAAAAACGCCGGGATAGATCTGAAGTTTCAAATTTTCGTGAACATGAATGCGCTTTTTACTTAAATACCACTGTAAATACGGCTTTACAATAAAACGGCTATATGTTCTTTGCAAATTATCAACGGCTATATGTTCTTTGCAAATTATCGATCATTAAAAACCTTCTATTTCGGGTTGGCGGTACTTCCATAGTTTTTGCAAAGCTTTTATTCCAACAGGAAATTTATGCATATGCAAATGGTAACGGGGCGAGCTGTATAATTTAATAAGCTGTTTTTGAATTTTTGATAAACGAATATCGGAAACAGTAGGGTAGTAGCCGTTCAATACGGTTTCAAAGTTCTTTATCTTATCGATCATGTACGGTTTTAACCACGGCGTTAAAGGATTTTTTCGCAGATCAAAATTTTCCCATTCGGGCGAGATCCACTCTTCGAGCTTTTTTGGGAAAGAGAAGCCTGCTCCTATAACGGCTTTGTACATTTCAGAATCTTTAACCGCAACCGGACTGTAAACATAAATAATGATCTCGGTAGCGGGATTGACGCGTTTTATTTTTTTAATGAATTCAATGTCCTCATCTATTTGTTTGTTTACTTCTACTTCATTGGCACCCGGGGTTCCAAGCACAAATGAATATTCGGGTATGATATCAAACTTAGCGATACGCTCTGCAAAACGCAGGATCTGTTCTCCACTTTGCGTCCCGCCTTTATCCATCTTTTTTAGAACGGCATCATTACCGGTTTCAGCGCCAAAAAAGATCATTTTACAACCTGCTTCCCGCATTTGTTTTAAAGTATCATCCTGATATTTGTCAATGGTATCAATACGTCCTTCGCCCCACCACACCATGTTTTCGTTTTTGATGAGCCGACTGAACTCCAAGGTTCTTTTTTCTGAAACAAAAAAATTGTTGTCGTGAAATTCAATGGCGTTACCGCCAAATTGCGATTTTAAATAAGTGATATTTTGGTAAATGGTTTGTGCGCTTTGTCCTTTCCAGCGGGCGTTATAAATTGGCACCACCGCGCAGAACGAACAGGTGAACGGACAACCAAAACTGCTGTGATACGCTATGGTTTTACTTCCTAAATACGTTTTTCCGAGATAATTTTTAAGATCGTAAAATTCGCTGAGTTTTTGATAAGGTAACGGTGGCAATTGGTCAGGATCATAGATCTCGTCTTTTTTAGTGAAGATGATATCGTTGTCCTTTTTAAAAATAAGGTTAGGAATAGCGTCAAGTGCCGAATTGGTTTCGAATGCTTGCAGGAGTTGTAAAAAACATTTATCACCCATGCCATTCACAATTACATCCACATATCCCGAATTTAAAACCGGTTCGGGCTGGTTTGAAGGGAAATAGCCACCCCAAATGGTTTTTACCTCATGAAAAAGTGCTTTTATTTTTTTTGTGATAGGGATGGCCTGTTGTAATTGAGGTCCGGGCATAACCGTACAGCCGAAAACAGAAACGGCGTTGTTCTTTAAATAATCGATGATCTTTTTTTCAGGGTCGCTTTCTAGATTACCATCCACAAAAATAACTTCATAGGCCGGATGAATGGAAGCGGCTACTTGCAAAATGCTATTGGGGATCCGCGGTTTTGAACGGGAGCTGCGCGGATTGAAAAGTAGTACTTTGGGCCTCATAATTAGCGATGCTCTAATCTAATCAATTTTTACTGAAGTTAATTCTTCATTTTTCCAAAAATTTAATTTATTTTCACTTAAAATTAATTATGCTTTCACCTTCCGAACAAAAGAACGAATTTAATCAAGCCGTAGATTTCTTAGTAGCCAATGGAAAAAAGTTGCTGGTTGTAACATTAGCTTGCGCAATTATTTCGGGCGGTCTTACCTTAATGATCCCAAAAGAATACAGCTCAACGGCCATTATTTATCCGCCGGCCAGTTTGTCGTTAGATTATAATGTGGATAATCCCAATTTTGGATACGATGTGGAGGCCGATCGCCTTTTACAAATTTTGCAATCGGCCGAGATCCGTGATTCAGTCATAGCCAAATTCGACCTGCTAAAATATTACGGCCTCGATAAGAACGAAAAAGATTGGTTGTATAAACTGAATAAGAGATTTAGAAGAGATATTGATTTTACCCGAACCCAATACATGTCCATTCAGGTTACGGCACAAACTAAAGATCCTGAGATGTCGTCGGGCATCGTTAATTATATTCTTAAAGTGGCCGATAAGGTGCGTGAAAAGATCTATAAACAAAACATCATGTTATCCTATAACAAAACATGGGATGAATATTCTTCTGAGAAATATATTACCGATTCGTTGCTGAATATTTTAAGGAACGATCTTCAAAATCTGAATATTTCCAGTTTGGTGTTACTGGCACCAAATACGCAATTGAGTTTTAATTTTGAGCAGGTGTCAAACATAAAGAATAATGGAAAAGAGAATTTGGAATTAGGAGCTTGTATTTTGCAATACCGCTACCACCTCGAAAAGAACAATGATTTTGAAGTAAAGTTAAAGAAGATCAAAAATATTTTGGATAATCCGGTGCCAGGAATTTATATTATTGATAGGGGCGAACCTTCTTATAAAAAAGTTTTTCCTTCTTATACCGTTAATATTTTAGGCGCTATTCTTGTAGGAGATCTTCTCACCATAATTTTTATTGCCTTTAGAAAGAGAAGGCAGGAGCCATAAAGTTATTTTAGGATGCTCGTTCAGTTAAAGAACAAAATAGATATTATTGTGATCTGTTTAATAGTTTTCTTGTTAAACGTGTCATTGATCTTTCGTGAACAAACTTTAACCGTGACTATAATCGCGGTGGTGGCATCTGTAGTGGTACTGGCTGCGCTTTTGCTGTATAAGGAATTACTTTTATACGCCCTCTGTTTTTTGGTGCCTTTCAGTATCTCTGTTCCAATTGGCGATTCGGCCACTATAAATCTCCCTTCCGAAGGTTTGTGTGTTGTACTGGCCGTTTATTTTTGTATTAGGATCATAATGAACCACCGCTTTAAAAAAGAATTTTTATACCATCCTATTAGTATTTTGATCTTAGCCGATCTAACCTGGATGCTCATTACCAGTTGTACAAGTGCCAAACCGGAAGTTTCTTTAAAGCGGTTTGTGGTAAGAGTAATTTACGTTTTAGTATATTATGTTTTGTTCTTTGAGTTATTCAAACTTAATAAACGAAACATACTCAAAGCTTATCTCTTAATTTGCTTGGGAATGATATTTCCCATTTTATATACTTTGGTTAAGCATTCTTCCACTGCTTTCTCGTCGTTAGGCTCAACAAAGGCCTGCGAGCCATTTTATAACGATCACACCATTTATGGCGCGGCACTGGTGTTTTTTATTCCGTTCTTATTTTATAATTCGGTAGTGGCGCGTCAAAAACTGGTTACGCGCGCATTGCTCCTGACAATTTTTCTGTTATTTTGTTTAGCGGCTTTTCTTTCTTATTCACGAGCGGCATGGCTGGGATTAGGAATTTCAACGATGGTTTATTTTCTGATTGTGGTCAAACCGAAAAAGATCTATTTGATCGGAATGGCCCTGATCATTTCGGTTACCGCGCTGGTTTTGAAAAATGATATTACAAATGCATTCACCAATACCAAAGAGGTGAGCCACAAGGCCGATGTGGCCACCCATTTACGATCTATGGCCAATGTTAAAACGGATGTTTCCAATACCGAACGCCTGAACCGCTGGAAATGCGCCTGGAGAATGTTCTTAGATAAACCCTGGTTGGGCTTTGGTCCGGGTACTTACCAGTTCTTTTACGGTTCCTATCAGTTAAGTAACGATATAACGGTGATAAGCACATACACCGGAAACAAAGGACATGCCCACTCCGAGTATTTGAATTATTTGTGTGAAGAAGGTATTATTGGATTTCTGATCTTTTTTTCGCTGGTGATCGTCATTTTTGTAAGAGGAATTAAAGTGATCTACCATACAGATGACAAAGCAATAAAGAACACTTGCTTTGTGGTGTTATTGGGATTGGTAACATTTTTTATTCATTCATTTTTTAACGGGTTTATCGAGACCGATAAAATGGCCATGCCCGTGTTTGTTTCCATTGCAGCCATAGTAAGTTTGGATCTTGCCGCTAATTCGCAAAAGTCCCATGAGTAATGTGGTAGATAAGGTTAAAAAAAAAGCAAGCCTCGGCTTCAGTGACCTGAAATATTTTTTGGGATCGAAAATTACAGTTGATAACATTTCGTCATTCCAACGGATCCTTTTGTATCATGGTATTGATAAAACCGGTAATACCAAAATAAATTCGCGGTTTATCAGTAACGAGGCGTTTGAAGAACAACTTATTTTCTTTAAAGAACATTTTCATGTGGTGAGTATAGAAGATTACTACTCTGCAAAGTTTCATTCTAAAAAACCAACGCTGTGCCTCACGTTTGATGATGGTTATGCTAATAATTACCATTACGTTTTTCCTTTATTGGAAAAATATCAGATCCCTGCTACCATTTTGATAACAACGCTGAGGGCCGCCGGTAATGATATTTTGTGGGCCGATGTTTTAGATATTGCAGCTTATAAGTATAAAAAACCATTTGAGATAGAGGGCGAACGGTTTAGCCTAAAGCGGAAAACGGGATATGTTTCGGAAGCAACAAAAATTCCCTTAAAAGAAAGCATTAAACAAAAGGGATACGATTATAAATTAAAAATGCAAAAAGCTATTCCGGACCTGAATAAAATTTTGCGATCAGAAGAACTGAAGGGTTATTGGGAATTATTATCACCCGCGGAAATTAAAGAAATGGCAGCTTCAAATTTAATTACCATTGGTTCGCATGGTTATTATCATAATTGTTTGGAAACATTAAGTGCTACCGAATTAACATTTGAATTACGTGAGTCAAAAAAATGGCTTGAGGAAATTATTAAAAAACCGGTTATGGCGTTGGCTTTCCCTGATGGATCTTTTTCGCAGGAAGTGATCGATACCGCAAAGCAAATGGGGTACCATTACTTATTGACAGTGGATGGAAAAATGAATGGAATCAACGAAAATAGTGAATTAAGGTCGCGAATGGGGATGAATCCGCATATTTCTTTTAATAATCAACTCGCGGCCATTATCAAAGGGTCGTATTAAATTGAAAGAGTACATAAAATATCATCCGGTTCCAAAAGGAAAAACGATCAAAAAAATTCTGGCTATACGCTTACAGGCTATGGGAGACGTAGTAGTGGCCATGCCTTATCTTCAGGATCTGCGAAATAAATTACCAAATGATGTTACACTCGATCTTTTAATAAGAGAAGAAACAGAAAGTATTCCTAAGCATCTTTCAATTTTTAATACAGTGTATAGTATTAAAGGCGGCAGAAATACCAAATGGCAGCTGTTTTATTTTCTTTTAATGTATCCCAAACTTTTATTTAAGGGTTACCACGTGCTCCTCGATCTTCAAAACCATAATTTGTCCCGGGTCATACGTTTTTTATTGGGAATAAAATATTTTTCGGTATTCGACCGCACCTCCGGTAATTTTGGTGGTGACCGTTATAAAAATACCATTAACGCCGTTGGATTGGCACAAGTGGAATTTACACCCTTAACAGCTTTTAAAAACCTGAACGAAAAAGCGTTGTTTGAACGATTAGGATTAAACAGTAATACCGAATACATTGTGATCAATCCGGCTGGCGCATTTGAAACCCGTAATTGGAATTTAGACAACTATGTAAGTTTTTGTGAACTTTGTTTCGAAAAAAACAAGAACATAAAAGTTTTGGTATTGGGAATTGAAAAAATAAAAAACAAGGCGCAATATTTTAAAAATAAATTGGGGGATCATGTAATTGATCTTGTTGGCCAAACCACACCGGTTGAAGCAATGGCAATTTTGCGAATGGTTAAATTAATGGTGTCGGAAGATTCGGGATTGCTACACATGGCCTGGTGCGTTGGAACGCCCTCCATTGGTATTTTAGGATCTACCCGTAACGATTGGACCAACCCAAAATTACCACATACTTATTTTTTTAATTCATCCGATCTGCCCTGCGGCGATTGTATGCTCGAGAAGTGCCGATTTTCAGAAATAAAATGCCTAACGCGCATAAAACCCGAAGATGTTTTGAGAGAGGCGGAGAAATTGGTCAATTTGACAATTCGTTAATTTGACAATGAAAAAAGCGCTACTTAATCATAAACAATTTCACAAACGCTTCAGCACTTCTTTTAGTTGTATAATTCAGTTGCGATTCGTGCCGAAGATCTTTTTGAGAAATTAATCCTTGCGTTTTCTGAAGCAGTTCATAATAATTAGCGATGTAATGCATCTGCTTATTCTCTTCTTCAAAGGGCCTGCAATACGAAATAACATGGCAGCCGGCATACAATGCTTCGAGGGTAACTGTAGATAAACCTTCAAAGGAGGAGGGATGTATCAAGATCTTGCTCTGCATCATGTAGTCTAAAACTTCGGCATGCGTTTTATTTCCTAATAATTTCAAATTTGAAGCTATTCCTTTTTCACCGATCCTGTTCTCTAAATTTATTCTTTCAGGTCCTTCGCCAATTAAGATGCAGTTCAATTCAAAACCTTTTTGTTTGAGGTCGCTCACCAGATCAATCATCCAATCATAGCGTTTTAAGGTAATAAGCGAACCAACACCTATCAGATCAATGGTTTTATTTTTGACACTCACTTTTGGTAAAACGTTTAAATTTAGTCCGCTCGAAATAATGTGGGAGGGACTGAAACCGTGGTTTTTCTCAAAAAAACTTTTAATGAAAGGGGTTTTACAAACAAAGGTGGTGTTCTTGATGTATTTTATGTACTTATTTTCGACTTTGCTATCCTGACCAATGATCCAGCAAATATGTTTGATGTTGTGTTTTTTGGCAAAACGACTTCCTATCAGGGCGCATTCGGTGGCCCAGATGCTTAAAATAATGTCGGTTTTTTTTTGTTGGTTAAGGGTTTTTAAGGTACGATTGGCGTTGGTCCAGGTCTTAATTTTAGCTAAGCCTTTTTTATTTCTCCCGCCAAGGGCATGAACCGTAATACCGTTCCAAGTGTATTTTTTGGCCTCAAAAGGGTACTGAAAGCTTATAATTTCAATATTTAGCTCCGAAAAACCGGTTAATTCGCGCACAAACATCTGAAAAAACGGTATGCAGGCACTATCATTTTCATGGTCCGCGAATCCCGGTGTAAGTATTATTATATTTTTTGTCAAATCACTGCTAAAATAGTATTTTTAAGCCTCAACAAACAGTAAATAGTTTCTAATATTGTATTATGACACATCTTTCAAAACGGGTAACCGCACTCTCCGAATCGCAAACCATAGCGATGGCGCGGAAAAGCCGTGAACTAAAAGCACAGGGTGTAGATCTGGTTAGTTTAAGTTTGGGTGAGCCCGATTTTGCCACACCGCAGATCATTAAAGATGCCGCTAAAAAAGCGATCGACGATAATTTTAGTTACTACACTCACGTATCGGGATATCAGGAATTACGCGAAGCGGTTTGTAAAAAATTTAAACGCGATAACAATTTAGATTATACGGCCGATGAAATTGTAGTTTCAACGGGCGCTAAACAAAGTATCGCTAATGCTATTTTATGTTTGGTAGATGAAGGCGATGAAGTACTGGTGCCTTCACCGTATTGGGTAAGCTACCTTGAGTTGTTGAAATTGGCCGGTGCCAAATCGGTTATCATTCCAACTACCATCGAAAACAATTTTAAGTTTACACCTGAGCAATTAGAAAAATACATTACGCCAAAAACGCGCGCCATTATTTTTAGTACGCCGTGCAATCCAACAGGTTCAGTTTATACGAAGGAAGAATTGAAAGCAATTGCTGATGTGATCCTTAAACACAACGAACTTTATGTGATCAGTGATGAGATCTACGAACATATTAATTATGCCGGCGGTCATCAAAGCATGGCGCAGTTTCCTGGAATGAAAGAACGCACCGCCACCATTAATGGTGTATCAAAAGCGTTTGCTATGACCGGTTGGCGCGGTGGAATTTTAGCGGCTCCAAAATGGTTGGCGCAGGCTTGCGATAAAATGCAGGGGCAATTCACATCCGCTACTTCCAGTATTACACAAAAGGCCATGCACACGGCTATGGAGTTGGATTATACCACCTACATCAAACCTATGCGCGACGCCTTCTTAAAACGCCGCGATCTGGTTTATGAAATGATAAAAGAGATCCCGGGATTCAAAACCAATTTACCCGATGGCGCTTTTTATTTTTTTCCGGAAGTAAGTTATTATTTTGGGGTGACCTATAACGGAAAAACCATTTGTAACGGCACCGATATAGCCATGTATTTGTTGAACGAATCGCATGTGGCCCTGGTGCCGGGTGCCGCGTTTGGCGATGATAATTACATCCGTTTTTCATACGCTACCTCCGAAGAGAATTTACGAAAAGCATTAACCCGCATGAAAGATGCGCTTGCAAATTTAAAATAAGAATGAAAAAGTATTCCATACGCAAAGAACATCTGCGCGAAATTTTCAGATCATTCAATAATTTGAACGTACTCATTATTGGCGACGTAATGGTGGATAGTTACATGTGGGGAAAAGTAAGTCGCATTTCCCCCGAAGCGCCGGTTTCAATTGTGGCGGTAACAAAAAAAGAGCGCCGTTTAGGCGGCGCAGCCAACGTGGCGCTTAACGTTCAGGCATTAGGCGCAAATCCCATCTTATGTTCGGTTATAGGGGTTGATTACGAAGGACTGGCGTTTTTAGAGTTACTGCGTCAGCAAAAATTATCGCAAAAAGGAATTTTAAAATCGCGCGATAGGATCACTACCGTTAAAACGCGCGTGATCGGAAATAATTACCAGGTGGTAAGGGTGGATGAAGAGACCGAGGAAGATGTAACACCCGATGAAACACAAAATTTGCTCACACTAATTTCCTATATCATCAATCACGATAAAATTGATGTGATCATTTTTGAAGATTATAATAAAGGACTCATTACACCCAAAATTATAAGTAAAGTAGTGGAGTTGGCAAAAAGTAAAGGTATTCCAACCTGTGTTGATCCCAAAAAGAAGAATTTTAACGCCTATAAAGGTGTTACTTTATTTAAGCCAAATTTAAAAGAACTGAAAGAAGGATTGAAATTGGATATTGAGGCCGATAACATCAACGAATTGCAGCGAGCCATTAGCAGTTATAGGGTAAAGCAAAAAATTGAGACCATCGTTACAACTTTGGCCGATAAAGGAATTATTACCAATTCGAGAAGTGTAAAAGAACATTTGGAAGCCCATGTGCGTAATATTGCCGACGTAAGCGGCGCCGGCGATACGGTTATAAGCGTTGCCGCATTGTGCAGGGCGTTAGAGTGTAATCCGGTTTTTACTGCCGCATTGGCTAATTTAGCGGGTGGTATTGTTTGTCAGGATGTAGGTGTTGTTCCTATCGATAAAGAAACGCTGTTAAAGGAGGCCTTAGATCTGGATTTTGTAAGATAAAATGCGCCCGAAAAATGCCACTAAGACGCAAAGGCGCAAAGCCAATTAGTTTTATAAGAGAGATTACAAGTATACCTTAGCGTCTTAGCGCCTTTGTGGCAAAACAAGAAATCTTCCAATGTCAAAAGTAACCCCTTATAACAGCACCGATACCAAAAAAGAGCAAGTGGCAAAGATGTTCGATAACATCGCCTTCCGCTATGATTTTTTGAATGGTTTGCTATCCATGGGTATTCACAAAGGGTGGAGGAGAAAATGCGTTAAGCGATTAAAAACCATCCAACCAAAACAAATTTTAGACGTAGCCACCGGCACCGGCGATTTCGCCATTGAGAGCGCAAAATTACATCCCAATAAGATAACAGGCATTGATATCTCGGAAGGCATGATGCAATTTGGGAGAGAAAAATTAAAAAAACAGCATTTAGATAAATTAATAGAGCTTGAAATGGGAGATGCCGAGACCGTTACTTTTCCCGATAACAGTTTCGACGCCATTACCGTAGGCTTTGGTGTGCGCAATTTTGAGAACCTTGAAAAAGGACTGGTCAATTTGCACCGTATCTTAAAACCCGGCGGAAAAATAGTGATACTGGAGTTTTCGTATCCGCGCAAATTCCCAATGAAACAACTGTATACTTTTTATTTTTCTTATATCACGCCGTTCATCGGTAAACTATTTTCAAAAGATGATCGCGCTTATGCTTATTTACCCGAAAGCGTAAAAGCTTTTCCCGATAACGAACGATTGGTAGATATCTTGAACAAATGCGGCTTTAAAGATTCAAAATTTGAACCTCTTACTTTTGGGGTGGCCGCCATTTACGAAGCTAGCAAGTAGATAAACTCCTTTTGAAGCGGAATTGTCCCCTGAGCCTGTACTGAGTGAAGTCGAAGTAGGAATAACAGGTTTTATTTCGAAGAAGCGGCTGCGCGAAAGCAAGAGAGGTTTACCCTTCAAATGTTTTCGAAGAAGAAGCCACCATCGCGTTAATATCTTCGAGTTCCCTATCTGTTAAGTAGCGCCACTCGCCAACGGGCACATCCAGTTTAATGTTCATGATACGAACACGTTTTAGTTTTTCTACTTCGTAATTTAAATATTCGCACATGCGGCGAATTTGACGGTTTAAGCCCTGCGTTAAAATAATTTTGAATTCAAATTTACTGAGGCGCTGTACAAAACATTTATTGGTGGTAGTGTTTAGCTCGGCGAGTGGAATACCATTACTCATTTTTTGTACGAACTCGGGCGTAACCGGTTTGTTTACGGTAACAACATATTCTTTTTCGTGGTTGTTGCGTGCCCGCAAAATTTTATTTACTATATCACCATCGCTGGTTAAAAAAATAAGTCCCTCGCTGGGTTTATCTAAACGGCCAATAGGAAAAATGCGTTTAGGGTAATTGATATAGTCAATAATGTTGTTCTTTTCAACTTTGGTATCGGTGGTGCATACAATGCCAACCGGTTTGTTAAAGGCAATGTAAATAGCGTTGTGTTTGGGTTCCGAAATTAATTTACCATCAACTCTTACTTCATCGCTGGGGGTTACTTTGGTGCCCATTTCGGGAACTTTACCATTAATGGTAACGCGTCCTTTTTCTATCAGTTTATCCGCTTCACGGCGCGAGCAGTAACCGGCTTCACTCAGGAATTTATTTATACGGGTAGATTCGTTCATCGATATACTTGCAATTTACGGTATAAGGAAGAAGTTCACAAATAAAAGTAGTATTGTGCGTAAAGGAAAATTGTGGTCACTACCGCTGTCAGGCGGCGTGGCGAACGTATTGCTTTATTGAGTTTAGGTCTTTTTGTTTGTGTCTTTTTTCATCTTCAATGTCAAAGTCGTCTTGAAGCCCGAGCCAAAACTTAGCAGAGTTACCAAAAAATTTGGAAAGTCTCAATGCGGTGTCTGCTGTGATGCGTCTTCTGCCTTTGATGATTTCGGAAATACGAGTCTGGGGAATGGAGATCTCTTTTGAAAGTCTGTAAGCGCTTACTTCAAGTGGAACAAGAAACTCTTCTAAAAGAATTTCACCTGGATGAATGTTTTTTAGTCTTTTCATGATCAATGATAATCTGTTAATTCAACATTATAAGCGTTTCCGTTTTCCCAACGGAAAATTATTCGCCACTGGTCATTAACACGAATAGAGTAGAGGTCTTTGAGTCTGCCTTTTAGTTTTTCGAGTCTGTTAGAAGGCGGGATCATTAGATCTTTTATGTCTACTGAGTTATTGATCATTCTTAACTTTCGTCTCGTTATTTCTTGTATTTCGGTTGAAAAGCTTTTAACCCACTCACCGTCCCAAATTTTTTGAGAGGTCTTGTTACCGAAGGATACTATCATAATACGTTACTAACGTCAAAGGTAAGCATTTTATATTAAGTTTGCAAGTTAAATTTTATAAGATTTCGTCCAATGAACTCGAGGGGGCTCACTGATATATTTGATCAACTTTTAAATGGCCAAATTTCAGGAGAGCGTACAGATATACCGGCAATTTCAGGTATAAGGAAGAACGTTTGGCGGCTACTGGCCGTTGGGCTTTCGAAGCATCAACTGTCTATAACCTCAAATGTTTATTTAAAGATACAAATGTTTTTTAGTGAGGGCAAATGAAAATTAAATTTGCGCGTCTGCGCACCTTGAATTGCCCGAACGATGACCGATTTCGCCCAATGGCCAGTAGGTGCTGTTAGACGCAGCGATTGAATCCATCCAAAAGAAGTTGAAGACTGTGTTTGGTGGAAAAGGGCAGTAGTGCTCTCTCTTAAAAGGAACCGTCTCGGGAAACCGAGGCGGTTTTTTGTTTGAAAAATAAGGCGTATTTTTATAGTAACGACACCTAATAACCATGGAATACCTATCTACATCAGCTCTTGCGACTGAACACGATATTAAATCAAGCGACTTGTTCGATAAGCTTAAATCCTTAGGATGGATTGAGCGAAAAAGCGACAAATGGGTTTTAACAGAAACAGGAAAACAAAAGGGCGGTCAAACAAGAAATAATCCAAAGTTTGGAGACTATATTGTTTGGCCTGAGAATTTATCATGGGAGAGCAACTCCAATCAAGGTAAAGCAAAACTTTTAAATTCAACTGCTATTGGCGGGCATTTTAGTATTTCAAATCAACGAATGAATTTGGTTTTTTCCGAATTGGGATGGATAGAAAAATCTATTTCAGGTTGGACTGTAACGAAGCAAGGCAAAACGGTAGGAGGACGACAATTTGAAGATGAAACCAAAGGCAACACTTATGTAAAGTGGCCTGAGACAATCCTTCAAAATAAAAGCTTGAAAGAAGTGTTTAATGAGCACACTGAAGAGAAGCCTGTCGCCAAAAATGAAGCTACTCCTACCCAGCAAACTTTAGAACACAAGATGGACACAGAGTACGTTCAAAAGCTGAAATGATCATTGACAACACTTTGTATCAATACGGACTTGTTCATGCTTATGAAAGAAAATTACCAATCGATGAAAATGTACTTTCTGATTTTTATATTCCCGCTGGCAAAGTGTATATTGAGTATTGGGGAATGGAAAGCGATCCAAAGTACGCAGATCGTAAGAAAAAGAAAATAGAGATTTACAAAAAGCATGACATTAACTTAATCGAACTCACTGATTCTGATATTCAAAATCTTGACGATCATCTTCCCAAAAAGCTTTTGAAATTTGGAATAAAAGTATACTAACCGTTAGGGATTGTAGTGGAAATCCTTTGCCTGTCTCTTGCAAAGATTGGAACGTAAAGCCCGGGCCAAAGGCAACGGCCACAAAAGATAATAGTAACCAGTTAATCTATCCATAAAATGATCAATAAAACTCAACTAAACAAACTTCGAACTCTTATAGATAAGAATAAACAGTTCATTGATAAAACAGAAAAGAAAACGGAGAGCGAAGAAAAAAGATACTCAATGGCATTAAGTATGTCGGTTTTAATGGAGTATATGACACTTAACCAGGATTCGTCTTTTTATAGTCTTACCGATGGCGGCGGAGATAATAAGATAGACGCTTTTTACTATACCGATGATGAAAACGATCTTTCGGAATTAACAATAGTTCAATCTAAGTATAAATTAATTGATGGCGAAACTAGTACGTTTACTGAGGATGAAATCAAGTTGTGTATAGCAAGCTGTAAGAAATTTCTTAAAGGGGAGGATTTTCAAACGACAAGCGACACGTTGAAAAAGAAAATGAAGGCGTATAGAGAACTACTTAAAGAAAATGATTTTCCTGCGATATCAATCAAACTCTTCTTCGCCACAAATGGAATTATTCACTCGGGACATAAGACCCTCGCAGAGGTTCTTGACTGCTATGAATCTAATATTTATCCTGTCTTCGCCGACGCTACGGAATTTGGCTATTCACAAATTATTGAATCCGGAGATTTATTAGTAAATATTAAAGACGATAGTGATAAAACGGATAGCATCTTTGCCATTGAAGATGACTTATTCGCTGGAAGAATAGCTTCTTGCTCTGTACTTGAATTAATGAAGTTTTATAAGGATACCGGTGAAAGAATGCTGCTTAATCGAAACGTAAGGTACTTAATAAAAAACAGTAATGTAAATAAAGACATTAAACAAAGTTTTATTGAAGACCCAATCCGATTTTGTTACCTTAATAATGGGCTTACGATAGTTTGTAATAATTATACGGTTAGTCCAACTGGACACACCTCAACTAAATTGACTTTCGTTAAGCCAAGTATCATTAACGGCGGACAAACTATTGCAACTTTATATTATCTTTTTACAGCGAAATACGAGGAATATAAGGAGCAATTTGAAAAGGCTAAGATTCTTGTAAGATTTTATAAATCCCCCATTGAGTATTCAATTAAGATCGCGAAAGCTACGAATTCTCAGAATCCAATCAGTACTGTAGACTTAAGAGCCAATGATAATGCACAGGAGATTGCGAAGAAGCATCTTGCACAGTTTGGCGTTGGATTGATTACAAAAATAGGCGAGGAAATAACTTTTTTTGATGATACTATCACAAACGAGTATATTCTTCAGATTTATGCAGCATTATATTTTAATGATCCGGCGAAAGCAAAAACGAGTAAAGCTGCGATTTTTAAAAAATACTATGACGACGTCTTCAACGATTCAATTAATGAAGAGATTTGTAAGAAGCTCTATCGATGTTATGAAATTTCAAAATTTGTCTACGGACAAACAAACAAAGATAAAACAGTTTTGCAGAATGGATTGTACTCTTTGATTTATACGATGAAAGTGTATAATCCTAATGTGCTGAATGAAAACATACCACCCGCACAAATTGTGCAACATTTCACCTCCAGTTTTGAAAGCGCGTATGATTTAATGATTAAAATTATCGGATTGAAGCAAGCTGAGTTAAAGAATAAGTTCTCAATGAATAACCTTTTTAAGGGGAGTGAAATTAAGGACTTAATTGATTTGGAGTTTGAACAAACTGGATATTGCTATAAATTGTAGCATTGAATTTTTCGGATCAGATATAATTTTGGGGTAAATCGAATCATTTATGTTAATAAGTTTCATTCTGTAACCAAGACATGATTGTTAATATTTCTGATAACAAATTTTAGATGAGTTATATAGGGTGAGTATATTTGGCATATAATCAAAATTATGAGGGCGATAGATTTATATAGTGGAATTGGAGGCTGGACCTTGGGAATGAAGTTGTCCGGTATAGAAAATATATCATCTTTTGAGTGGTGGAGTGAAGCGAACTTTACACATAACGTTAATTTTGGCACAGATCATGAAGAAAGAGATATAAGAGGTCTTAAGCCCAAAAAGGATTTACTTTTTAAGAAAAAAATAGACTTTGTTGTTGGCAGCCCACCGTGTACCCAGTTCTCCCTTTCTAACCGAGGGGGCAATGGAGATTTTGAAGATGGATTAGTAGATATTTATAAATTTTTAGAGGTAGTAGATCAAATTAAGCCTAAGTACTGGGCGATGGAGAATGTTCCCAGAGTAGCCAAAATTCTTGAAAAAGAATTAGCAAATGGTTCCTTGAAGAAATTTAAACATCTGGTGAAGGTGATCACTGTAGTGGACTGCTCAGAATACGGAGTTCCTCAAAGTAGAAAGAGAATGATCGCCGGAAATTTTCCAATTGAACTATTTGAGGCTTACAAAACGAAAATAAACCGTAAGACATTAGGTGATGTAATAAAAGCTTTAGGAACAAAAGACGTAGTGGTAGATCCAAATTATGGATACAAATTAAAAAGAGAGCTTGTGACTGAGTTGGAGAACGAAGCAGATTTGACTAAAGAAGAGGAAAGAATAAATAGGGATTCCAAGACGTTCCATCCCGTTTATAACAACATGTCCTTCCCTGATAACTTGAATAAGCCAAGTAGAACAGTTACTGCAACGTGTACGCGAGTATCTCGTGAAAGTATAATTGTTAAATCTAAAACGGGATATAGGAGATTGAATGTTAGGGAAAGAGGAGTAATTCAAGGCTTTCCAATAACGTATCAGTTTTACGGCAAAACGCTAGGTGCTAAATTTAAAATGATCGGGAATGCAGTACCTCCCATCCTGACTTATTATTTATTTCAAAGTATGCTTGAGGTTAAGCCAGCAAAATTGGTTCCACCTTCAAAGTCAAAATATAAGCACAAGATTCCGGATTTAGCACCATATAAATCGAAATTGGAAGCACCTAATCCAAAATACTCAAGTGATAGAAAGTTTCAGTTTGCAGTGCCTAATTTAAGATTCGGTAGTGGCGTACGATTTGAATTATCCAACGTTGGCCGTAAATCTAATCCATGGCAGTTTAGATTTTTCTTTGGAAACTCAAAGGATATTAAGGAAGTTCCTTTGAATAAAGAAATAAAAAAGAAATTGGCCTCGATCGTAAATACAACCCATAACGAAGTTTTTACATATTCGGCCGAGGAGATAGAAGAAAAATATAATAATATTAATTCAAAATCTATTCAAAAGATTTGGGTTACTCCGAACGAAAATCTTGAAGTTTTTACTTTTCTAGACGAAGTGGGGAAACACGTCGAAGAGATATTGTCAGAAGCCAATTTTGATAACATTAATGAGGAATTAGTAAGCGAGATACTTAACGAAAAAAACAGAAAGCTAATCGATAATAAAGAAAAGCTTGTTACCGGCCTTTACTTTTGTCTACACTAAACTCTAAACTATTTGCGAAATGAAAATAGGAGCTATGTATTCGCATTTAAATGGTTTCGAGTGGATTCAATATCACCAAAAGCCAATGTGGGAGAGATAGAAAATGTGATTAAGAAAATCAATGCGAAAAACTACGTAACGAAAGTCAGTAAAGAAAAAAACCATGAAGGGTAAGCTCTTGTTTAATCCTGGAGAGCTAAATGCTGCGATGAAAAAGGAATTCGCTAACATGGGGTGGCATGAAAGTAGAACTGATTATTGGGTGACTGACGATTACGATCTGATTACTAAAACCATGAACATGGGCGTAGCGGAACAAAAGGAAGAATATATAAAGAGGGGAAAAAAGCCCATTAGATCTTATAATCAGACGGATTTTGTAAAAAACCGAATTGCTGTTGAAGTGCAATTTGGCAAATATAGTTTCATAGCTTATGATCTTTTTGTTAAACACTTAGCATTTTATATTGGTAATACAATAGAGGTAGGTGTCGAAATACTGCCAATGAAATGTATGCAAGCTGAAATGTCTTCGGGGCCGGGATATTATGAAGCCGCCTTATATGATCTTGCAAGACAGGGAAGGGGTGTGCCACATGTACCGTTGGTGTTAATAGGAATTGAACCGTAACTTACTAGTTGCTGTACTTATCTATTAATTTAATTAACTTCTCATAATTTAGTTCAACTTGTTTTCTTTTAAATTCTGGCCAATTGTCTGATGTGCCATGCGCTGCACTATCTGCTCTATATTGTCCCATAAGTTCTAATGAATTTACTAAATCACTTTCATTATGAAATCCAAACTCGGCGTCGAAAAAAATATCTTTAAAAATTGTATCCCAAAATGGATAAGAAGGATTCTTTGATTGAATTACTCGACTAAAACAATGTTCCTTAAAGTTCATTTGTCTATGAGGGGGACGTTTTGAAATCTTCTCCTTTTTTACCCAATTTGGATGTTCATTATTAAATATTTTCTTCAAATAATCATCATTACCACAATGTTTAACAACTTTGTCGTGAACAAAGTCTAAAAAGCGTTCTTCTAAATCAATTATTTTTTGTCCAAGGGTTCTCTTTACTGGCACTTTAGGACCAAAATCTACTCTATGGTTTTGTTGAACTTCATTAATGAGTTCATAGAAATAATCCTTTTTTGCACCATCGCTTGACAATCTCTTCTTTGTAGCTTTTACGGAACTTACGTCAGTAATCTTTGTTGCTTTCTGTAACGTCTGAAAGAATTTCTTATCCGGCTTAACGGTGATTGATTTGTTATAAATAAAGTATTGTCGTGATAGTTTAATTATTACTGCTAGAAAGCCATCTGAAACAAAAAGAGGAGATGCTATGTCTTCAGGGAATTCCTTTCTAAGTTCTTCTATGAAAGAATTAATTCCTGTGGCGAGCTTTGAACTAAATTGATCGCTTGCGTTATCGAAGAAAGGATTTTTTATTGTATCACCACTATCTTTTCCCCACATTTCATTCGGGAAAGTTTCCTCCTCAAGTGTTCTACACAATCCTCCAAAACTAATTTTGCCTTTTGAATTAATTGAGGGGATTTTGATTTTATTCTTAAAAGCACCTTCGAGCGAGTAAAGTTTTTTACAAGCATTAGATATTATTCCTTCTTTACTATTTGGACTGATATCACCTAAAATATCCCAAATAAGATTTTTATCCACTCTTTTTGCTTCATTATTGATCTTTAAAAAGAAATTCGCCTCCTCAGTGTTATTAACCTTTGAAAGCCCTGAGATAACAATATATCCGTCGTTTCTAGCTAATTCATAAGAGAATAGTCTATGCTGCCCATCAATTACAAAACAAGATCTGTAATCAAATTGCAATTCTAAAACGCCAAACTGAATTTCCTTGACATACTTTTTTTCGGTGGCTTCTTTATATTTATTGTTTTGATTCTTAAAATTACCATCCAACGAGTGGAATGAGTGCTTACCATCAACGAGTTTAATAATGATCGAGTTAACGAAATTCCCGTTCTTTTTGTCTAGGAATGAATCAGCAATATCCTTTATTCGACTATTTTTTAGTAAACGTTGATATGCGTCAGTTGAAGTCCCTTCCCGTCTTCTATTCACGTAGGCATATTTTAAGAACTCTTTTGCCCTTATTGAAAATAAATACAATATATTTCTTGATGATTTAATTGGAACGGCAAGGGTTGGAACCATCAAAGATTCTTCTTTTTCGGGTTTTACATTCCATTCTCCTAGTAAAGAATACTTAGAATATTTCCCATCAATTTCTTTTGCAAGATCAAAGAAATATTTTATTGAAGCAGTATCTAAAATATGAATGCTTTGTGGTAAAGTCAGCGCTAAGGACCTAGATGTTTCGTCTATTTTCGCGTTTTTAACGTAAAATGTAAAAACGTACTTATTGCAATTTTTGTAATCGGAAATTGCTCTAAGGCTGGCTTTTATTTTTGATATGTTGCTTTTAAACGCAAGTATTTCTTTTTCGAAATTTTTTCTACCGGATTTGCATATACAAATTATTGCAGTTTTTTCATGAACTGCGGCAATATCAAAGACCTCACCTACCACTAAACCATTCAATCTACTGTCGACAGATCTAAAGTCAAGTTTTTTAAAAAAACCTACGGCTTCTTTAATCAGTTCCGAATTTA
>JBGASH010000297.1:0-2894 GCA_044229775.1 Bacteroidia bacterium | reverse complement strand
CGGATGTTTTTAACCGTTCATAAATAAAAGCGCGCTGAAAAGATAAATTGCTGTAATTTTATGTAAAATTTAAAAACAATGATAAAAGGATTAATTGCAGCAATTGTATTCGGATTATTAGTAATGTTTGGAGGCTTTTGGGCCTGTAACAAACGCAACAGTTTTGTGGGCTTACGCGAAAATGCCAAATCGCAATGGCAACAGGTAGAAAGTCAGTATCAACGACGCATGGACCTGATCCCAAATATTGTGGCCAGCGTAAAAGGCGAAGCTAATTTTGAAAAAAGCACTTTAGAGGCAGTGGTAAACGCCAGAGCATCTGCTACTCAAGTAAAAGTTAATTTAGACGATATGGATGAAGCTTCTATTGCAAAATACAAAGAAGCACAGGGACAAATTAGCACAGCTTTGGGAAGATTATTGATGGTGAGCGAAAATTATCCCGATCTTAAAAGCAATCAGGCTTTCGCCGATCTGCGTGTTGAATTAGAAGGGTGCGAAAACCGTATTTCAACTCAGCGTATGACCTATAACGATATGGTTAAGGAATATAATAAAGCCTTACAAATGTTTCCGGGAAGTTTAATGGCCGGTGGGTTTAACCCTATGCCTTATTTTGAGGCGGATAAAGGTGCTGAAAAAGCGCCTAAGGTGGAGTTTTAATTTATTGCTCCCATTCGGAGAAACATTATTGTATTTATCATGCCGTTAGTTTACGCTTTAATTAAAAACATTTATTCGAACGAAGCGAAGCATTTTTTTTCAGAAGAGGAAAAAACCATATTGATCAATGCCATTCAGCAGGCCGAAGAAAAAACTTCCGGTGAGATCCGCCTCCACTTAGAAAATATTTGTTTGGGAAATGAAGTTAAGCGAGCGCAGAAGGTTTTCACTAAACTTAAAATGCATCTTACCAAGGAACGTAACGGCGTTTTAATTTATATGGCCATAGGTAGTAGAAAAGTGGCGATAATCGGTGATGAAGGCATTCATAAAAAATTAGGTAATAAATACTGGGAAGAGTTGGTTCAAAATTTAATTGCACAGCTTAAAGCCAACAAGAAAGCCGAAGGTCTGGCCCAAAGTATTATTGAATGCGGAAAACAACTTGGTACTTTTTTTCCACGCCAGAGTAACGATACCAACGAATTAAGCAACGCTATTTCTTATTGACATGCGTAAACTTTTAGCGTTCATATTTTTTATTTCAAGCTTTGCTCTTCTTTCGCAAATTCCGCCAAGGCCTTCGCCGGAGCGTTTATATAACAATCTTTCAACGGAGCTTCCCGATTTTTTAAGTGCCGATGAAGCCGCAAACCTTGAAAGGATCCTCGATAATTTTAGCAGAGAAACCAGTAATCAAATTTGCGTAGTAGTGGTCGATGATCTTAATGGGTTGGAACCGGCCGAATTTGCTACAAAAATTGGAACCGATTGGGGCGTTGGAAAAAAAGACGTGAACAATGGTATAGTAATTTTAATTAAACCAACCGGAAATTCGGGACAACGTAATTTATTTATTGCGGTTGGTTACGGATTAGAGGGAGCTATTCCTGATCTGGCCACAAAGAGGATCAGGGAAGAAATGTATCCTTATTTAAAGCATGGTCAAAATTTTGAAGCTATTCGTGTTGCCGTAGAAAAACTATCACAGTTAGCAAAAGGAGAAATTGATGTAAAAGATTACACGAGGCAAAATAAAGGTGGAGGTTGGTTAAAGATCATCATTATCTTAATTGTTATTTTAATTATTGCCGCCCGTTTTTTTGGCGGAGGTGGTGGCGGGTATACATATAACCGTGGTGGACGAACCTATTGGGGCGGCGGGGGTTTTGGTGGGTTTGGAGGTGGTTCAAGTGGCAGCAGTGGCGGTTTTGGAGGCTTTGGTGGGGGTAGTTTTGGTGGAGGTGGATCTGGTGGAAATTGGTAAAAACCGTCATTTTATTTAGTTTTTTCAGGTTTTTTTGTTAAAAAACTACATTTTATCTCAATTTTAAGAACTTATTACCCAGCACCATTTTCTCGTTTTTATTCAAAATTTAACAATTTTCATTCACTCATTCAATAAAATTAAATTGAGTCTATGAGGCCTTAAAATGAGTGAAAATTTAGGCTCATCAGCGGCTATTGACTTACCTTTATACCGTATTTAAGAAGCACCCAATTTATACTTAATTAAATGTCAAAAAAACAAAGTCATATGAGCCGAATTTTAAGCATTGCCGCTATCCTGTTTTTATTTACAGGCGCCACTTGTTTAGCGCAAAAATCTAACAATCCTGTAAACTCCGACCTGTATAATACCTGGTACGAATGGCCACACGAAAACACCGCCAATGGCACGGTTTACAAAACTACCAAATACGAACCTATTCCCGGGATCGATAAACAAGATGAACCGTTCAGTAAATTAATTATCAAAAATGACGGTACTTTTATAAAAACACAATACTGCGGCTATTGCCCGCTTGTTAAACTGGAAGAAAACACAGGCAAAGCCGACATTAAAAGTACTAACGGTGTGGTAGATGCTATCAACGTTACTTATAAAAGTAACAGCGATGTTTCGCCACTTTCGGTAGTTTCATTAGCAAAAGACAAACTCATTATTAATTTTCAACACACTATCAATACTAAATAATCACCGTCATGAAATACATTCATACATTTTTATTCGTTACCGTTTTTTCGGCTTTATCATTTGGCCAAACACCTCAGCAATATAAGAACTGGTGGTATCAGGGCTGGGGATCCGGCGCACAGTTTAATAGCGGAAGTCCGGTTGCCGTTACTAACGGAATGACCAACGTAGAAGAAGGAACTGCTGTAATGTCGGATAAAGTTACAGGCGCTTTATTGTTTTACACCGATGGTTTAACAATTTGGAACAGTAC
>JBGASH010000296.1:0-3044 GCA_044229775.1 Bacteroidia bacterium | reverse complement strand
ACATTTTCGGATTCATGTAGCATGGAAAAAAATGCAAAGTGATACTGTCTTTACGTTCTGCAATGGCCGCAAAGAACATACCCGGAACAATTTTCTTAGTTGAACCATAAGGTACCGGCACATTGCCAATTATTTGATAACCGTGGGAAGCAGAGCCTTTTTCAACCTGCATCGGAGGTGTAAAGGACTCTAAATTCCTTTTTAATTTATCAAAAATAGCTTTTTTAGTTTCTTTTGTGATTGGCATGGCCGGTTATTCTATTCCACCACTAATTTAATGGTTTTTGAATTTGCTATTCTAACAAAATAGAGACCCTTACCTTTTATACTAAAACTACTTGTGGTATCATCTATCTTTTCCAAATTAAATAAAACTTGTTTCCCTAATACATCCACTATTTCTATATTATCACCATTACTATTCTTCAAATAGAATTTACCATTACTTGGATTAGGGTATAAACTTACTTCGTTTGGATTATTATTCGCTTCTTTTATTCCTACAGCAAAACAAGTTGGATCGTTTGTATACAATGCGTTCACTTCATCTCCATTCAGTTTGCGATCATAAAAGCGTGGATTATCTATAACTCCTGTAAATGGAGCATAGTAATTACTTTCATTTGTTGAACCTAAGTATATATTCTTACCGGCTAAATAATTAAAGGAAAAAGTTACAGTATTAGTAGCTTTTAAAACACCATTGACCCATAATTTCAAACTATCGTTACCAATTGCCATCGCCACGTGATACCAAGTACCTGCTATCACTGAACTGGTATTGATCGCTTCTTTTGTAACCGCGTTACCATAGCTTTTCACAACAGTAAATACACCGGTATAAGAGAGTGTTAAAGCATAACTTTCAAAATTATTGCTTGTAGATGGGTTTTTGGTGTATAAGATGTATTGAGTTGGAGTGCTAACCAATCCGGGTTTTATCAGATAGAAAAAGAAAAGATAGTTTTGTAGGACTTTAGCAAGGGTCGTTTGGTAATTGAATATTACTGGTTCCTTGTCCCGGAAATGAATAAGCTTGATTAGGGTTGCCAAATCTGTCGGCAGTTAAAGTAACTGAACCATTCACCACTCCATTAAGTGCATTGATCTGATCCACCGTATTACCCGCAAAAGGATAACAAGCCGTTAATCCCGTATTTAAATTAATTTGAGCAATTGCGTTACCTGTAAATAATAAAAATAAATAGTAGATCTTTTTCATAATATTCGCTTATCTAATAAAAGTACAAAGAAAATTCCTACAATCAAATTAATTAATCCTGATCAAACTTTAACCAAGTCAATTTTTTGATCTTAAACCTTAATCCTGCATACAACATGCGTCCGTATATCGGTCCCCAAACCATACTGGCGTCAAAATATTTACTATATGGAAGGTCGCTGGCTACAATTGCATTATGTTGTTTATAATCCAACAAATTCTCCACTCCAACATAAACATTGAATTCTACTTTCTTCACCTTCACCAAATAGGTAATTTGTCCCATTAAATTAAAATAATCAGGCGAATAACTGGCTCTTTGGTATTGACTAGGATTAGAATTGGTCATTGGCAAACGTTTTGCGCCGTTATATTGAGTCGTGAAATCAAACTGCCAGTGATTATTCTTTGTTTCGTAAGAGAAATTTAGGAAAGCCCTGTGCGTCGATACCATTGCTTTTTGAAGTAGTCCTTGTTTGTAATTTACTTTTGTATCGACATAACGATAGGCTGTTTTAACAAAGAAACGCTTGCGGGGCTCACAGTTAAATTCAAATTGAGCGGTATTAGAATACGAAGGACCTTTTAAATTATAAATATTAACCAATTGAGCATCCTGATCGACGTCTACTACAACCTGGTTCTCAAAATCTGTTCTGTAAGCATCAAGGGTTATGTAAGCTTCACGATAATTAATTTTAAAGCGTTGTGTAAAATTCAAACCATAGTTCCAACCCACTTCCGGTTTTAATCCGTATGGCATATTAAGATCACTTGATTCAATTATCCATTGCCGTGCTGAAGCCATCAAATAAGAATTATCCGTAAAAATATTCGCGGTACGAAGCGCTCTTCCACCGCTTAAACGCAAAACGGTATTGGGAGTAAAAGCATATCTTAAATGCAAGCGTGGCGTAAAGAATAAACCATAATAATTATGTTGATCGGCTCTAAAGCCTGCTATCATATTGAATTTCTCTTTTCTGTTGATCGCTAATTCGGCAAATACGCCTCCAACCTGTTCTGTCCTTTTATATTTATACAAATTATAACCTTCATTCACATCATCATTCATAAAACTGGCCCCCAATTTATAAGTGTTATCAGTTGTTTTTAAGATACTCTGGAAAATATAATTAGCATAAAATGTCTTTTGTAAACCCGTATAAGTATTTGTACCGTAAAAATTATTTTGGTTATGATTCAGGTAAGATAATTGTAATCCCATACTGGTTCCGGGTCTTCTTCTAAATACTTTTCCGGTCTTACTGTACACTTCCCACTTTTCATTCTGAATGCCGATCTTATACAAAGCCGATGTATCATAAATAGTGTGGTGACTCAATTCGTGAAATTGCCCACCATCCCTTTCATCCACTAAATAACTTCCTCCCCACTGAGCTTCGAAACCATTCTTTCCATAGTAAGCATACTTTTTCATAATATTATATTGCTTTCCTAAAGGAATATCAGCAAAGTGATCGTGATTGTGATCTTCTGCTAAAGGATTAAAGCTCGCATGAGCCAGCCAATTCGTGGAAAAATACTTAGTTACCTTTTGCTGGAAGTTAAAATTATACTCCGTTCTTCCATTCTGATTCACATAAGTATTAAAATGCAGTTTATCCATGCTTTCCGGACTTTGCAACTCTGTATTTATTTGTCCGGTAAAACTTTCATAACCATTAATCACAGAACCGGCGCCTTTACTGAGTTGTATCGATCTTATCCAGGTTCCGGGAATAAAGGTCAGACCATAATTTCCGGCCAATCCCCGCAAGTAAGGCATATTTTCTTTGGTGATCTGAGCATACTGCCCTGA
>JBGASH010000023.1:0-23476 GCA_044229775.1 Bacteroidia bacterium | reverse complement strand
GAATTCTTCTCAAGAGGCTCAATTCTGTTCAACTGCTGCAGATTAATAATAAATGACCGATGTGCCCTGAAAAAAACCGTGCTATCTAAAACCTCTTCATAATAATTCATCGTCTTCTTTTTTAGATAGTACGAATCTTTTGTAAAGATCTTCACGTAATCATCATACGCCTCAATATATAAAACATCACTTACCGGAACTATCCGGATATCGGCTCCGTTCTTTACCACAATACGGTTGCGCTCATCGGGCTGCTTGGAGGAATTTTCCAACAAAGGAGCCAGTTCTTTTTCAGGGTCTGTTTTTTTTGCTTTCCATTTTTCAATAGCGGCTTCAAATCGTTCCTTACTGAAAGGCTTTAATAAATAATCGATGGCATTGGTTTCAAAAGCTTTTATGGCATATTCGTCAAACGCTGTAGTGAATATTACGGAAGGCGCCACGTCTACTAATTCCAACATTTCAAAACCATTTATTTTCGGCATTTGAATATCTAAGAATATCAAGTCGGGTTTATGCTGCATAATGGCCTTTACCCCTTCAAAACCATCATTACACTCGGCTACCACTTGTAAACCATTCTCGTTTTGCAAATATTCAACAACAATACTTCTTGCCAAAGGTTCATCATCTATGATCACAATTTTTTTCATGTTAAACCGGAATTTTTAATGTGGTGATAAAATTATTTTCTTTTTTTTGCGTCGTTAATAGATCTTTTCGGGCATACAACAAATACAATCGCCGTTGAAGAGAGGTCAATCCAAATCCGGTTCCCTTATTGGCCGATTGTGTTTGAATATCAAACGGATTTATTACCTCAATGTGCAAATAATTATTTTCAACTTTTGTATGGATGCTTATAACAACATCTCCGGTAAAATCATACAAGCCAAACTTAATGGCATTTTCTACTACCGGTTGCAACAATAAGGAAGGGATACTGCAATTAAGGCTTTCGTCGCTCACGTTGATCTCTATACCCAATCGATGTCCAAAGCGTACCTTTTCAATTTCAAGATACAATTTAAGATGCTCTATCTCTTCGCTTAGTTTCACTAACAGTTTATCGTCGTTTTTCAAAGTACCTCTTAAAAAATCGGAAAGCTGCTGGATCATTTTTTTTGCCTCGGCGGGTTTGCTTGCCACCAACGCGCTAATAGAATTTAAGCTGTTAAATAAAAAGTGCGGTTGCAATTGCTGGCGCAATTTTTCCAGTTCGGCCTGTTTTAATAATTTCTCCGAATCGGAATGCAACTTCTCGTTCTCTTTTTGCTCAGTTAAATTACTCATGAGCCAGTTTAAGAGCGTCACAAATGAAATGATCAATACCGCAAATTCGAAACGTATTGGCATCGACTTTTCTAAAAAGATCAAGTATGCCTTATCTTCTCCTAACAAATAGGACATGCTCCACTTTAAAAGAAAACAATACTTGAGCGTTAAAACCAACCCGAATAGAAAAAAATAGATCCGGTTCGACCTACCGGGTTTATAGAACCTGTAGATAATGATCAGTATTGCCAAACTAAAGCTTAGAAAAAAAGTGGATACAACTGAATCTATGATTGAAATGCGCCAATCAAGTTCTAATCGATGTAATACAATAGTTTGAAATAATCCCAAAAACAGTAACCCGGCAAAATATATTGCCAATACCTTTGATCTGGAATATGGAAATTGTGAATTCAGAAATTATTACACAAATGTTAAGCTTTTTGTTTGAATAACCATAGATTTATGACGGATCAATTCGATAAACGACCCCGAATCTTCTTTTTCGTGCGTGGTTGAATACAATTGCTGGCCATCCTTTACGTTTTGTAGGGCATGAAGATCGGCCACATCAATAAATTTCCAGGCCACCGTTTGGTTCTCGCTATTGGTAAAACTATCCTCTTCCTGTTTTCCTAAATATTTGGCTTTGTAAAAAGCATCTTCAACGGATGATGCCTGTAACAAACGAACTTGTTCGTCAAATTGCGAAGTGTGTTTTCCATTATCAATGTTAATGTTGAAAACCAATGTTGCTAAATACCAATTCATACTGTTTTGTTTTTATAATTGTTTTATTTCAAAATTTGTTCTAATAACTCTTTATTTCTATTCCGCCCATTACTACCTCTCCCTTTAATAACAGCACCTTAGAAGGCGTACCTGTTGTATTGGGTTGCAAACGGCGTTTATCTTCCACATCACCCATAGTAACCGAAACTTCCGATTTTATGCTCCAATGAGCCGGTATCACTAATTTTATCCCACCCATTACAATTGAAACATTAAGCGTGGCCTGATCAACAATTTCGGCATTGGTAAGATCCAACTCTAACCCCCCGCAAACCAAACTTACCTCGCCCCCCTTAAACTCTTTTGAAATAATGTTTTTTTTTACAGCTCCAAAAACCGTTGAGCAGTTTATAACATTCTCATCGCTGTCAAATCCTTTTTCAATGCTCCCATGATTGCGGTAATAACGGTCATATCTGTTCCACCTTCCCCATTTTTTGTAATTTCTGCGCGGTTTAAATATGATGAAGAGTCCGGCAATTATTATGAGTATTGGAATTAAGATGGGTTTTAGATGCATCTCAGGATAGAAATCGTTAATTAAGAACGCGCTGCCAATTCCTATCAAAATTATCCAGGCTACATGCCGGAAGTTATGTTTTATGGCCGATACAATACCTATACCAATTAAAAGCATTTTCCAGGTAAATACCCATGCCGGAATTTCCGCACCAAGTTCTCGTCCTAAAAACAAAGAACCAATTACTACAATTAAAATACCTCCGGCTACTTTACCACGACTGCGGCTCTTTTCCCACTTCTCACACATTTCTTTCTGCTCTTCTGTTATCTGATTTTCCATTTTGTTGTTTTTTTTATCAAATGTATGCACATCTCCATTCCTCCACAATGGCAAATAGGCTAATTGTTATACAAAGTCGGTGAACGGTACCCGGGGGGCGGTAAGCTTTACGCTATTGGGCCGTGTTTAAAGATCTTTATTGGCTTTATAATAGCGCATCATTTCAGAATAACCCATATTCATTCTAAAACCATTGATGGATTGTGCAATCCGTTTTGCTTTTGTAGCATCGGTCTTCGCACTTTCTATCCATTTGGTATAATATTTTTGATGAGAAGGTGGTAAAGTGTTATAAAACGTTTTGGCTTTTTTATCGTCCTTCAAACAGGCTAAAAAATCGGCCGAAAAAACAAATTCCGAATTATCTTCCTGTAATTGTACCAGAACCTTTTCGCCTTTTAATTGCTTCTTGATCCCTTTACGCATGGTGGCATTTACCGGAATAATAAAACTGCCATCGCCCATTGGAAGCATACTTACCGCCTTAATTGAAAAATGATCGAGCTTTCCTTTAACCTTAAAGGACTTTTTTACACCGGGCTTTATTTTGTTTGCAATTTTTTCAGAAATGGTAATATAGGTCCACCCGGTTTTTTCTCCCATTTTTCCGAATTTTTCCAATACGGCGGTAAACTGAATCATGCTAGATCAATTTGATTTCTTTTTTACCATTGTACTCACTCTATAAATTAAGATAACGCAGATCAACATGGTAGCCGACACTACATAACCTAAGGTATCATAATGTTCAATAGGACTTAGTTTGGTTTTTTGAGTTACAATTAAACCGGCACATAAAGAAGCGATACCACCGGCCATTTGTTGCAAGGAAGAATTAATACTCATAAAGGCGCCGCGGTCCTTCATTTCAGGAATAGCGGTTGACATAACTGTGGCCGGGATCACGCGGCTCATAATTCCCATAAACAAAAGCATATTTACCACCACTACCTGCCAAATTGGAACAGGCAACATGTTGGTATAAAATATTACCATAATAGTTGCCCATACAGAACCTACAGTAAACAACATAAATTTATCAAACTTATCACTTATTTTTCCGATGATAGGCATTATTATAATGGATGAAACGCCGGTACACAAAAATATGATAGGCAAATTGGCCTGAGGGATACCGATATTGTTTACTAAAAAAGCGCTACTAAAAGGCATCAACATAAAACCACCCACCGGTAACATTACCATAGCTAAAAACCCTATCTGGTAATTTTTGTTGCGAAGGGTATGCCATAGGTGCAGAAAAGCATTTTTATCCGACTGCAATTTTAAATGCGCATCAACCGGTTTCATTTTAATTAATACCGCAACCCCAATAAGAGCGGCCAAAATCACGATCATAAAAAATGCCACATGCCAATTCCATTGATTGGCCAAAAATAACGCGGCCGGAATGCCAAGGATCTGACTGCCGGCGAAAGCCATTTGCACCATCCCCATTACCCTACCCCGCTGATTGATACTAAAAAGGTCGGTAATAATGGCCATACCTATTGCTGCAATAACACCGCCAAAAATTCCGGTAACAATTCGCGCCGCTAAAAGCGCTTCATAACTATTGGAGAGTCCACAAAAAACCGTTCCTAGAACAAAGCCAACATAGAAAAACAATAATAATTTTTTTCGGTCAAATTTATCGGCAAAACCTGCCGCCAAAATTCCGGATGCCCCGGCACTAAAAGCATAAGATGAAAGCACCCACGAAAACTGCTTAGGTGTTATCTCGAGCGACTTCATTAAGATATCTCCCAAAGGTGAGAGGATCATAAAATCGAGAATAACCGTAAACTGAACAAGGGCTATTATTGCTACAATGAATTTTTGATAAGAGGTAAACGGGGCTACTGGTTCGTTAGGTTTCATGCGTCACAAATGTAAGCAACATATTATGATTTCAGATAGGCGCAGAGAAGCCTCATTCAAAGCAAAAAAGTACAAATGTTTACCCTTCAACCGGCAAAATCTTTTTCCCGGATTCCAAAATAATATTATATTTGCACTCTCATTTTTGAGAACCCCTGAGACGGGGTGTAGCGTAGCCCGATTATCGCGCCTGCTTTGGGAGCAGGAGGTCGCAAGTTCGAATCTTGCCACCCCGACTTAAAATAAAGCCTTTCTGTTCTTAGAAAGGCTTTATTTTTTTATAAAATACTGAAAAAAAACGCCCTTTTTCACTTGTTTTAACCCTTATTAGCCCGTATAAAATCGTACTTTTACTGGCTACTATGCAGGAACAGATTCTCATTCTCGATTTTGGCTCACAATACACGCAACTTATTGCCAGGCGTTTGCGCGAATTAAACGTGTATTGCGAAATACACCCTTACAATAAGATTCCTGCTATTACCCAAAACATTAAAGGGGTAATATTATCAGGTTCTCCACATAGTGTTCGCGAAAATGATCCGCCTAAACCGGATCTCAACAACATAAAAGGTAAGCTACCCTTATTGGGTGTTTGTTATGGCGCCCAATATCTCGCGCATTTTTTCGGTGGCGAAGTTGGTAAATCCAGTTCGCGCGAATATGGCCGGGCGCGTCTTGAAATAAAAGATACCACCAATAAACTATTTACAGATGTTCCAAATGATTCACAAGTTTGGATGAGTCATGCCGATACTATTTTAAACATTCCTGCCAATTACAAGATCATAGCCAGCACACACGATGTAAAGGTTGCCGCCTATAAAGTAGATAGTGAAGATACTTACTGTATTCAATTTCATCCCGAAGTATATCACACTACAGAGGGCTCTAAAATTTTAAAGAACTTTGTTTACAACATTTGCCAATGCAGTGGCAGCTGGACCCCAGCTTCGTTCATTGAAACCACTATCAATGATCTAAAAACGCAATTAGGAAAAGATAAAGTTATTTTGGGTTTATCCGGCGGGGTTGATAGCAGTGTGGCCGCCATGTTACTTCATAAAGCTATTGGCACTAACTTACATTGCATTTTTGTAGATAATGGCTTGCTTCGTAAAAACGAATTTGAAAGCGTACTCGATTCCTACAAACACATGGGATTAAACGTAAAAGGTGTTGACGCTAAAAAATTATTTTACGACGCCCTTAAAGGCATTAGTGATCCAGAAAAAAAACGCAAAGCTATCGGTAAAACTTTTATTGATGTATTTGATAAAGAATCTAAATTAGATAAAGATGCTAAGTGGCTTGGACAGGGAACCATTTATCCGGATGTGATAGAAAGCGTAAGTGTAAAAGGTCCGTCGGCTACCATTAAATCGCATCACAACGTTGGTGGATTACCCGATTACATGAAATTGAAAGTGGTAGAACCGCTGCGCAGTTTATTTAAAGATGAAGTAAGACGCGTTGGAAGAGAACTAAAACTGGATGAAAATATTTTGAATCGCCATCCTTTTCCGGGACCGGGATTGGCCATTCGTATATTGGGTGATATTACCGAAGATAAAGTAAAGATCCTTCAGGAGGTAGACGCTATTTTTATTGATGGTTTAAAGTTGAGCGGTTTGTACAATCAGGTTTGGCAGGCAGGCGCTATTTTACTGAATGCGCAAAGTGTGGGTGTAATGGGCGACGAGAGAACTTACGAAAATGTGGTTGCGCTTCGCGCTGTTTCTTCTACTGATGGCATGACCGCCGATTGGTGCCATTTACCTTACGAATTTCTGGCAAAAACTTCCAGCGATATCATCAATAAAGTAAAAGGCGTTAACCGGGTGGTATACGACATAAGCTCTAAACCGCCGGCTACCATCGAATGGGAATGATTCGAAATACGAGGTACGAAATACGAAGTACGAAATAAAAATTATAATTTGTCGCTATATAAAAAATATTTGAAGTTTACGGTTTCTTTGCTCCTGATCCTTGCTTCTTTTCTGTCCTTTTCCCAGGAAAAATCGTCTAATATTAAAACCCTTAACGGAAAAAAATATTATATCCATAAGGTTGAAAAAAAACAAAGTCTATATGCTATTTCAAAAATTTACGGCATAGATATTAATTTGATATTAGCCGAAAATGACGAAGCTATAGATGGGATCAAGGACGGACAGGAATTAAAAATTCCCTTTCCTAACCAAACCACCGTAATAAAAAATTCTTCTTCTTACGATACAACAAAGTATGTTTATCATAAAGTGGCTAAAAAAGAAACCATTTACGCCATTTGTAAATTGTATAACATTAGCGAAAATCAATTAAACATTTTTAATCCCGATCTGTCAAAGGGCATTAAGCCCGGACAAATGCTGGTGGTTGCCGAAAAGAAAAAAGCGGTTGTTACAGCTACGCTCGCGGCAGAACCAAAAAAAGACTCTGTGCTTATTAAACCAAAGAAGAACACTTATAATATTGGGTTGTTTTTACCCTTCAAGTTAAATGAACTAGAACTACTTGATCCAAATAATCTGGTTCAAAACAAAGCGCCCTTCCCTGCCCTGCAATCTTTAGCGGTTGATTTCTATTTGGGCTTTAAACGCGCCGCCGATTCACTGAGCGCCAAAGATTTTTCGGTGAACATACAATTATTTGATGTGGATGATAAAGATTCTTTAAAACCGGAACTTATATGCAAAAGCCCCGAATTTAAATTTTTAGATCTCATTATTGGACCCTTATTCCCCGCAGGATTTAAAACCGTTTCGGGTTACGCCAAACAATTTTCCATTCCTATTGTGTCGCCGTTTACGCAACAAAATAAAATATTATTCAAAAACAATCTGACCTCAAAAGTATCACCGTCGCAATATACTTTACTCGAATCGTTAGCAGATTATTGTGTTGACTCACTAAAGATCAATTCTACGGTGTTCATTGTGAACAACGCTTTGGTTAAAGAAGTGCCTTATGTAAAAGCGTTTAAAGAACGTTTTAACGGAAGGCTGAAAGAACTTGGTAAACCTATACAGGATAGCATTATTGAAGTTAAAGGTTTGGCTGGATTTAAAGCGAGTTACAAACCAGGGATAAGGAACGTGGTGGTAATGCTTAGTAACAGTCAGGTATATTTAACGGATTTTATAACGCAATTAGCAGTTTACGGTGATAAAAAAGATCTGCTTTTAGCAGGGTGGCAAAATGTTATAACATATGAAAGCATCGATCACGATTATTTTAATCGTTTAAATTATATTTTTCCGTCACAAAATAATATTAGCAACGTAAGGGCCTATTCCAGTCTTATCAAAGAATATCAAAGCACTATGTCGTCCGATCCGGGAGATTATTTTTTTCAGGGATTTGATATGGGCCAATACTATTTGCAGACACTTAAAACCAACGGACCTGCCTTTGCTTACGAGCTGGATAAATATCCGTTTGAAGGTAATTTTACCCGTTTCAAATTTTATCATCCCGATGCTACCACCGGCTTCGAGAACCGTGGCGTGTACATTTTCAAATACCTCAATTATCAATTGGTAAAAACGGGATGGAAATAAACAAAGAAAATATTACCGAATGGTTAAAGCAGTTACAGGATTCTATTTGTGGGGCTTTAGAGAAAGCCGACGGTAAAGCAAAATTTGAAACAGATAATTGGGAACGCAAAGAAGGTGGTGGTGGCAGATCGCGTGTAATTAAAAACGGAAATGTATTAGAAAAAGGTGGCGTGATGTTTTCGGCGGTGTACGGAAAGGTCCCAGATTTTTTATTGAAGGAATCCGAACACAGTGTTACTTCCTCTGCACAAAACAACCAAACATTTTACGCAACGGGTGTATCCATTGTGCTTCATCCTCAAAACCCTATGGTTCCTATCATTCACATGAACATCCGCTATTTTGAAATGAACAATGGCACCAAATGGCTGGGGGGCGGCATTGACCTTACGCCACATTATGTTTTTGAAGAGGACGCGAAATTTTTTCACAATGAATTAAAAAAAGTTTGCGACAAGCATCATTCATCGTACTATTCTAAATTTAAAAAGTGGGCCGACGATTATTTTTTTATTAGTCACAGAAATGAAACGCGCGGTGTAGGCGGCATTTTCTTTGACCGCTTGAATTCAGATACTGGAATGAGCTTTGAAAAGAATATCGCTTTCTGGAAAAATGTGGGAGAGGTTTTCGCGCCAATTTATATTGAGATCATCGATCGAAATAAAAATTTACCGAAGAAAATAAAAAATGGCAGCTATTGCGCAGAGGGCGTTATGTGGAGTTCAATTTAATTTACGACAAGGGAACAAAATTCGGATTGGAAAGTAACGGGCGCATCGAATCCATTCTTGTAAGCTTACCGGCAACTGCCTCTTGGGAATATAATTTTATTCCAGAAAAAAATTCTGAAGAAGAAAAGACCTTATCCTTCCTAAAAAAAGGGATTATCTGGGTCTGATCCAGATTTGACCTTACCCTCTTCCTGACCGGATAATGGTCACAATTATAAGCTGTTGAATTAATGGGTTCATTATTTCAATTTTATTTCTACAAATTAGCAAAAACAACTGCTTATAGCATTAAAATCACATTAAAAATGTATTTGATACTCTGTTTTACAATAAAAAACATGAACTTTGTTATATGAGTGTTGCTAAAATATTAATTGTTGAAGACGAACCCAAGGTAGCATTATTCATTAAAAAGGGTCTAGACGAAAATGCGTTCGATGCCATCATTGCCTACGATGGATTACAAGGAAAACAAATGGCGCTGAAAGGCAATTACGATCTCATTATACTTGACCTGAATTTACCGATCATTAAAGGAAACGAAGTTTGTCGTGAAATACGCCGAAAAAATTTAGGCGTGCCTATATTAATGCTAACCGCTTTAAGCACTACAGAAGATAAACTAAATGGTTTTGAAAGTGGGGCTGATGATTATCTTGTAAAACCTTTTGAATTCAGAGAATTGCTAGCCAGGATCAAAGTGCTTTTAAAAAGAACGAATAAAGATAAATTTACAGAAGCTGTTATAAAAATAACCGATCTTGAGCTTAATACCGAAACGAAAACGGTGAAACGAAAAAACATACCAGTAGAACTTACAGCTAAAGAATTTGCCCTTTTAGAACTCTTAATGCGCAATAAAGGAAAAGTTATTTCACGATCGGAGATCGCCGAAAAGATCTGGGACATTAATTTTGACACGGGCACCAACGTTATCGATGTATACATCAATTTTTTAAGAAAAAAAATAGACAAGAATCACTCTCCTAAATTGATCCATACCTATATTGGCATGGGTTATTCTTTAAAAGATCAGGAATGAAAATACGCACCCGCTTAGCTATTCAGTTCACAGTGATCGTAGCGTCTTTGCTTATTATTTTTGCGAGTGCCATTTACTACTTCTCATCTTCCTACCGTCAACAAGAATTTTATGAAAGGTTAAACGAAAAAGCTTACAACTACGCTAAACTTATTATTGAAGTGGATGAAGTAAGTCCGGGTTTAATGAAAATTTTTGATCATAATACGGCTTACCTTCATAATGAAAGGATCCTGGTTTATAACGACAAAGATCAGCAGATCTTTAACACCAACGACGACTCAACCACCTTGCCCAAAAGTTTTTTAAATAAGGTAAGAAAAGAAAAAGAACTAAAATACACGGAAGGCAAGAATGAAGCATTGGCGATCATTTATTCTCATAAAAGCAATATATATGTGGTTTCCGTCTCGGCGTTTGACAAAGAAGGACTTAATAAACTTGAAAATCTAGAGATCATATTGCTGGTTGGTTTGGTGATTTGCGTTATTGCCACTATGCTTACCGGATGGATCTATTCGGGACAAGCGTTAAGCCCCATCTCAGATGTTGTGGAGCAGGTTGAGAAAACTACTGTATCCAATTTAACGGCCCGAGTTAACGAAGGAAATGGAAAGGATGAAATAGGACAACTGGCAATGACCTTTAACCGCATGCTGGAACGAATTCAAAAATCTTTTGAATTACAAAAAAGTTTTGTTTCCAATTCTTCGCACGAATTAAGAACCCCACTCACTGCAATTACCGGACAATTAGAGGTAGCCTTAATGAGCGAACGTGAACCGATCGAATACAAAGCGGTTTTAAGCTCCATTTTAGAAGATATTAAAAGCGTTAATCGCTTAACCAATGGTTTATTAGAGTTGGCACAGGCCGATATGGATCTGACGCGTTTGAAAATGAAAAAAGTAAGGATCGACGAGCTACTTTGGCTGACCAAAAACGACCTTTTAAAAAGAAATCCGAATTACATTATTAATATTGATATTGTTGAATTTCCAGACGACGAAGGAAAGCTCCTTGTTTTAGGAAGCGAACATTTATTGCGAAGTGCCCTCATAAACATCATGGATAATTCTTGCAAATTTTCAATCAATAAACAGGTGAACATCTTCTTTACTTCACAAAACGAAATGGTGACTATTAGTTTTGTTGATAATGGCATCGGTATCTCTGAAGAAGACCTTAAAAAGATAAGTCAGCCATTTTACCGTGGCACTAACGCCAAAGCCTTTCCGGGGCATGGCTTAGGATTGTCGTTAACCTCCAAGATAATTGCTTTACATAAGGGAAAGATCACTATTGACTCAAAGATCGAAAAAGGCACTGAAGTAACTATTCGACTCCGGTTATTTGATGCCGATTAAGCAGGATACGTATAGTCGTTTTTTTTTAATCTTTTGTGCGCCGAAAAAAGAAAAAAAACAGATACAAAAAACTGCAAAAGTGTGCCCACACTTGAGATGAAAATAAATACACCACCAGTTAGTAAGGCCACTCCCGTTAAGGCGATCATTTCAATTTTGCGGATCCTTGAAAAATTCATTGACGAACGCTCATCATCCAATATTTTTGAGATCCAGAAAGAAGAGATGATCAACCATATCAACGAAATACGTATCAAAAAATAGCCGGCATAGTTTAAAAAAAATATATCCAGATCATCCATAGGATGGTAAACAACTTTGTAGATATCTGGCAAAAAACAATAGCAAAAAGAAGTCGCGGCAGATCCAAGAATTATTAGTATCGACAGTTTGAGATTGACCTCAAGCGCTTTTTCAATAGGTTGATATTTACTATTAAGATCCAATAACTTCACGATCTTATAAACCCTTATACGCCCCGAAAAAAAATACATGATCAGGAAGATCAATATAGTAGTTGGAAAAAATAATTTTGACATTCTATATGTTAGACTTGTATAATAAAAAAGAATTCTAATGCAGCTTTCTTGCTTTCACCATTCCGCCCCTCACGCTGCTTATGCTATGCGTTGTCATAAAACAGGTGGGATCGTATTCCTCAGCAATAGATCTCACTTTGGTAAGTTCAAGCTTGGTAACTACAGTATAAAGGATATCGCGGTTATTAAGTCCGCTCTCTTGCGCCCTTTTTCCTCTTAGTCCGCGTTTACCGCTGTAAATAGTAACGCCCCTTCCCAGCTGACTTATAACTTGTTTACGGATATCGTCACTTTGTTCGCTAATGATCATCACACCGGTATATTCTTCTATACCATTCGTGAGAAAGTCGACCGTTTTTGAAGCAGCCATAAAAGTGAGAATGGAATAGAGCGCCGTTTCAATTCCTTGCAATGCAGCGGCTACACCAAAAATAAGGACGTTAATAATGAGAATGATCTCGCCAACCTGAAGACTAGTTTTACGCGTTAAAAATAACGCCAGTACTTCTGTTCCATCCAATACACAACCTCCCCTCATGGCAAAACCTATACCAGCTCCAAGACATATTCCACCAAACACGGCAATTAAAATAGGCTCTTTGGTAACCGCTGAAGGATGAAAAACATGAACAACCAGCAATAAGACCGAAAGCGTTGTGATTGACAGGAAGGTTTTAATGGCAAACATTTTTCCCACCTGTTTATACCCCATAAAAATAAATGGGATATTTATTATAAATATGAAAATTGAAACGTCGAGATGTGTAATGTTGGAGAAAAGAAGCGAGATACCCGTTACACCACCATCTAATAATTTATTTGGTACAATAAAGAATTCGAGACCAATGGCCGCGAAAACAATTCCAACCATAATGATCATTGTATCTTTGATCCACGTTTTTAGATCAAATGGTTCTTCGTGGTGTTCGGCAACATGGTGATGCCTTCCTTCTTTCTCTGCTTTTGCGCGTTCTCTGGCTACTTGTCTGGCCGCCAGCTTTTCCTCAAGGGTTAGCTCCTTTTTGTCGTCAACACCTCCCGTATTTATCAATTCACTCATTATGTCCCTCGAATTGGAGTAATACAATTATATCTTAAAATTTAAGGCAAGGAATTAAAACGGAATTAAAACCAAATTAAAATGGCATTAAAAATTTGGTCGAGTTAAAATGGGGATTATTTTACCGCCACCACCGAGATCTCAAAATGCGCGCCTTTAGGAAGAGCGGCTACCCCAATAGTTTCACGAGCTGGTGGGTCATTAGGGAAATAAGTGGCGTAGATCTCATTTATTTTAGAAAAATTTTTGAGGTCCTTAACATACAAGGTCGACTTAACAACCTGTTGCATACTCATACCGGCTGCTTCTACGATCGCTTTAATATTATTGAGCGCTTGAGTAACTTCTGTTTCAATAGAAGTTGAATCCAATTTTCCTTCCGGTGTAAATCCAACCTGACCCGCCACATATAAAGTGTTGCCTACTTTTATGGCCTGGCTATAAGGACCAATGGGGGCCGGAGCATTTTTGGTTAATATAATTTCTCTTCCGGGCGTTTTATCCGCAAAAGCGAAAGCCATTGCAATTAAAAATATCACAAGCGCAATATTCAATAAGATCTTTCTCATTTAGATGGCGTTGGGGGTTCCATTTTAGAAATATCCGTAAGTCCTTTCACCAACAGGTCGAGATCTTTTAACGAAGTATATACGCTTGGCGTAACTCGGATGCCGTTGATCTTTTCAAATATCACGGAGGTAGTATGAATTTTTTGTTTCTCAAATAATTTACCTTCTATCTGATCGGCCTTCCACCCTTCAAAGCCTACAGTTGCCAGAGCGCAGGAAAATTCCGGCTTCATGGAAGTGTATAGTTTTACTTTAGGCAACTTTGAAACTTTTTCGTACCAGTAATTCTTTAATAATCTTAAACGGGCTTCTTTTCTTTTACTGCCGATCACATTATGAAAATCAACCGCCGCGCCAATCGCCATTTCAGAAGCCATAGAACGTGTTCCTATACTTTCAAATTTGCGGATATCGCCTCCATCCGGTTCTGCCGCCGAAAGCAATGCCCAAATATTTTTGATCTTTTCTTTTTTCACATACATTAAACCGCTTCCAAAAGGTGCGCATAGCCATTTGTGTAATGAAACCGCCAAATAATCGGCGCCTGTATCAGGTAATTTAAAATCGATCTGCGCAAATGAATGTGCCGCGTCAACGATCACTTCGCAGCCTTTTGCATGCGCCATATCGGCTATGGCTTTGCTTGGTACTAATTGGCCCGACCAATTCATCATATGGGTGATGTGAACGATCTTGGTATTAGCTGTAATAGCCTTTTCATACAACGCCACAATTTCCTTGTCATTTTCCATTGGGATGGCAGGCATGTCTATCCAAACTAATTTGATGCCTTCGCGTTTCTCGCGTTGTTTCCAGGCATTCATCATGTTGGGATAATCGTATTTATTCAGCACTACTTCATCTCCGGCTTTCAAATTCAATCCAAAAATAATATTGTTAAGACCTTCTGTAGAATTTCGGTTGATGGCTATCTCATCGGGGGTAACACCACAAAGATCGGCTAATTTGGTGCGGAGACCTTCTCTACCCTGATCCAGGATCCTCCACATATAATAAGAGGGGGCCTCGTTGCAATATTGATAATAACGTATATGTGCATCCTGAACCACCTTGGGCTGAGGGCTCACCCCGCCATTATTTAAATTGATGATATTTGGCGAAACGGTATAGCTTTCGCGGATCCAACTCCAAAAATCTTCGTCTTCGGCCGCACCTTCCACACTGAGTTTATCTACCCGGGTAACCTGATTTTCGAGTTCAGCGGCGTAAACTTTGTCAATAGCCGATAAAAAAGTAAGTCCGCCTATGGAAGCGGCCGTTTTAAACATAAAATCGCGACGGTGCATAGTGTTAAATTTGATTAAAGATATTGAATTATTTAAGCAATTAAAACTAAATTTTAACACAAAGTTTAACCTTTTTTTTTATCTTTGATAGGTAATTTAACCTTATGAGGACAATCGTTTTATCTCTTCTTTTGGTCCTGTGCTTTTCGGGCCGGACCCAGAACATAAAAGTATTGAACAATTACAAATACCTTTATGTAAGACCTTATAAACAAATTAAACCTAAGGAATATTTAAGAACGGCGGTTAAATTACGCGAGTTCTTTGTGGCGCGTGGTTTTAATGTTGTTTTGGATAAGGATTCTGTTCCAGAGAATGAGATCGCGATTGTTACTTATAAATGTGAAAAAGAAGCTAACAGCAGTACAGCTCTTATCTCTACTAAGGGCACTACTGTGGATGTTAGTGTTACGTTTTCTGATTATAATGGCAATAAATTATTTGAATGCACCAGTGTAGATTATCCTAAATACGGTGGTACGCATTATTCTATGAATACCGAAACAACCAACACTGAATTTTTATTAGATTGCCTCGAGAAACCTTTTTTTGAATACAAACATCACTATAAACCGGGAGAAACTTCTGTTCCTATTACTCAAAATAACGCTAAACGCGATGCCGAAGAAGTAAACCTGCCTGCCGGCAAGGCAGGAAAGACAGAAGAAAAACCGGCTGAGAAACCTGTCACCAATCAACCCGCAAAAGGAAAAACCCCTGAGAAAAAACCGGTTGAAGCTACAAATGATCTTTCTACCGAATCCAGTTCGTATTACGCATTGTTGATAGGCGTTAGTGATTATGCTGATCCAAATATTCCTGACCTGGAAGGCTTACCCATAAAAGACGCTGAAAAACTGGCGAATGTATTGCTTACTAAATATACATTCAAGAAAGAAAATGTTACAACTTTAAAAAATCCTACACGTCGCGAATTAGTGATCGCGTTGGATGATCTAAGCAAGAATTTAACGCCTGAAGATAATGTTCTTATTTTTTACGCCGGCCACGGCCATTATGAGGAAGATAATCAAATTGGTTATTGGTTACCAAAAGATGCTGAAGTTGGAAACACCTCTAACTGGCTTTACAATGATCAACTGGTGGCTTCAATAAAAAAGATCAAATCAAAACACACCTTATTGATCACCGATGCGTGTTTCAGCGGCAGTATTTTCAAAACCCGAAGTGTTTCAATGGAAAAAGCCGGCGATGCCATTAAGAAAAAATACGAATTACCAAGCCGCAAAGCTATTACCAGCGGAACCCTTAAAACCGTACCCAATGTAAGCGTGTTCATGAAATACGTATTGGATCGCCTTGATAAGAACAAAGAAAAATACTACTCGGCCAGCCAATTATTCCAGAGCATCGAGATACCGGTTGGTAATAACAGTCCTACCACCCCACAATATGGGGTTATTCAAAATGTGGGCGACGAAGGCGGCGATTTCATTTTTATTAAGAAGTAGTTTTTTAAAAAACTCCGTAAAAAATTATTGTTTTTATTTCTGTTGCTTCTGGTCCATGGTACCCTCCGGTTACGGTTTTAGGAGTTGCTTAAACCGGCAACGCTGTTCAAACCAATACCAATGGGGTTTATGTTCCTGTTGTTGACGGTTCCAGTACGCAAGGTATGCCCTTCAAAATTTACGGTAAAGGTCCTCTTGGTTTAGTGGATGAAAAGATTGCCGTTAATTCAATTGCCGTAGTTCCAAATCCTGCTACTACCAGTGCTATGGTGAACATCGAAATGAGTGAAAATACCAATATCACTTTGAACGATATTCAGTTTGTGGTTTACGATCAGTTAGGTAAAGAAGTAATGAATCTTCCTAATATAACCTCAACCTCTTTTGAAATACAACGCGGCACCTTAAGCGCCGGTTCGTACACTTATAAAGCTATTAATAAAAATAGCGGGAACTCGCTCAATACGGGAAAACTCATTTTTCAATAATATCATTATTTCAATTTAAAAAAACCTCCACGCTGGCGGAGGTTTTTTTTTGTTCGTACATTTGTAACCAGATCGCTGATGCTTATTCATCTTAATAATACCGAGCCCCAATCAAAAGAAATTGACCGAATTGTTCGATGCCTAAAAGATGGTGGTATCATTATTTATCCAACCGACACGGTTTACGCTCTGGGCTGCGATATTACACAAACCAAAGCAGTTGAAAGAATATGTAAACTCAAAAATATTAAACCCGAAAAAAGCAAATTTTCATTTGTTTGCAGCGATCTCAGTCATTTGTCGGAATATACCAAGCCAATTCCAAATCACATTTTCCGGATCATGAAAAAAGCTTTACCTGGTCCTTATGCATTCATTTTAGAAGCCAGCAACAATGTTCCTAAAATCATTAAGCAGGAAAGAAAAACAGTTGGGATCCGTGTTCCGGATAATGCCATTTGCCGCGAAATAGTGAATGTTTTAGGGAATCCGATTATTTCTACCAGTTTACACGATAGCGAAGACGATGTGTTGGAATATTTTTCGGATCCTGAAATAATTCACCGACAATACGAAGACCTGGTTGATATGGTAATTGATGGCGGCCATGGGAATTTTTATCCCTCCACTGTTATTGATTGCAGTAAAGGCGAAGTGGAAGTGGTGAGAGAAGGTTTAGGAAGTCTGGAAGTACTGAACTAAATTGTCCCCCGCTGGAGGGGGTGTCCGCCAAGAGCGGACGGGAGAGGAAAGTTAGAGGAAATTTTTCCATTGAAATTCTATATATTTACATTACATGAGATCTCTACTATTTTATTTGATTCCCATTTTTTCCCTTATCACTCCGGAGGATGATTTTTTCCTACAGCTTTCAAAGGCCGCCATTGAACACACCAAACAGGAAGTAACTTACAATGGCCAGTACTATGAAATACCTTACCCTAACGGTGATGTGCCCTCCAACATTGGCGTTTGCACGGATGTAATTATAAGAGTTTACCGTAAATTTGGTGTTGATCTGCAAAAACTGGTGCACGAGGATATGATCAAAAATAAAGCGGTGTATGATAAACGGCGTAAAACCGATAAACTAAATGCCAGTATTGATCACCGCCGCGTACCTAACCTCCAAACGTACTTTACAAGACAAGGTGCTGCCTTACCAATAACAGATAAAGACGCAGATTATAAAGCCGGTGATATTGTTTGCTGGGATGTAGCGGCCGGACACATAGGTTTTGTAGTGAATGAAAAAGTTCCGGGCACCACACGAAATTACATAGTACATAATATTGGTTCAGGAAATAAAAAAGAAGATTTTTTATACGGCGCTAAAATTGTTGGTCATTATCGCTGGAAGCCAAAAAAGTGAAACTATAATTTAAGATAAAAATAAAATGATAATCGATTTAAAATGTTAAGATGGGGGTTCTAAAAAAAATAAAACATTATTTCATTGGAAAGGCTTTGGAGCTAAATGACGATCCCTTTGAGAGAGCCAAAATAGAGGTTCTTTTTAAGTTTTCATTATTCTTCTTTTGCATTAACGTTCCATATACGATCCTTTCTTTCAGTTCAGACATCGTTCATTTAATTTCTGCATTTGCCCAGGATGTGGCGCTCTTTTGTGTAATTTACATTCTCAAAAAAGGAAAAAATATTAAACTGGCCGTTAATTTTTTTATACTCAATTTCGCCTCACAAAACTTGCTTCACTTTCTTATTAATAACGGGCAGATCAAAGACCAGGGGATCATCTTCTTTCTACTCTTTTGTTTATATGCGTTCTTACTAATTAGTAGAAAATGGGGGATTATCATATCCTTCTTAGTAGCTGTTATGTTATCAATTGGAATATATAATGGTAATACTGGTAACTCTCTCTTTAATTTTCCGCCCGAATTGGCAGACCCTACCACTACGAAAGAAATGGCTTATATCAGTTTACTCCCGTTATTCCTTTTATTATATCTGGTTAGCGAATTTGTAAAGGCACAGACAAAAGCCAAGGAACTACTTCATTCCCAGAAAAAAATGGTTGAACAAAAAAATAAAGAGGTTATCGACAGTATAAAATATGCAAAGCGTATTCAAAATGCCCTTATTACATCCGAAAAGAACATGGAGCGCATGCTAAATAAAGATAAGTCATGAATTCGGAACCAGAAATTAGAATAATAGCAGAAAAAAAATATGTTGGTAAACACGCTGTTATGTCGTTCACAAACAATAAAACTTTTGATCTTTGGCGTGGCTTTATGCCAAGAAGAAAAGAAATAAAGAACAGTCTTGGAACTGAATTGTATTCGGCTGAAGTTTTTCCTATTTCTTTCTTTGACAAATTCGATCCAACAAGAGATTTTGAAAAGTGGGCGTTAGTAGAAGTAGGTGATTTCAACAATGTGCCTTTAGAAATGGAAACACTTTTATCACCGCAAGGCCTTTACGCCGTGTTCATTCATAAAGGACCTGCCAGTGAAGGGCCGCGTACTTATGATCACATTTTCCGCACCTGGATGCCCGCTTCAAAATATACGGTTGATGATCGTCCGCATTTTGCTGTTATGGGCGATAAATACAAAAAAGAAGAGGCCGATTCGGAGGAAGAGATCTGGATCCCGATAAAGGAAAAAGGATAACTGTAATTCTTACTCCTTATACTTACATCTTATACTATTTATTACTCAAATACTCCAACTCCACTAACCTTATGTTACTTTGAATTTGAGAAAGCGCATCTATCACAAAGATCATTTGCTTGTTGTTGAACTCACGTTGTTCCCAGCTCTTTTCATTTACTTCTCCACTTTGATCTATCTCGCGACTGCTGTTAACATCAAACAAGGTGTTGATCAGGTCGCTGAGTTCAGGACTAACTTTACCGGCGTTCAATAAAGTTTGGCGGTAATTATCTATTTTCAAACGCAGGTCTTCGAGTTTGTTCTTTGTGCCACCGCCATATAAAATATAAGACGTTGTGTTTTTATCATCAAGACCCGCCATTTGAGAAGCGTTATAGTCACTTCTCATTTTTCCTCCAACACAAAGATCATTATTCGTTGCTGTTAACAACTCGCACCTTAAAGCATCAATGTATGTGCATAGGTCGTTCGCCGACTTTGTAACAGCATTTTCTGTTTTAAGATCATTTACAAAACTTTCACCAAAAGAAGTTGCTTGATCATTACTTGCCATTTTTGTTACGGCACTTCCCAACACTTGTCTGCTGATAGTTAAAGCCAAAAGTACGCTGAACACTGCTAAAAAAGTAAGGCCAAACATCATTCCCAAAAAATTAGTACTTCCTTCCTTTTTCTCATCCTTTGTGTAGTATAAATATGCCGGAAGAAAAACCAGGAACGGTAATGGAAGCCCTATCATCACAGCTATACCGGCTCCGGGCCAATGCATCACTTTAAATAAAACGCCCATAACACAAATACAAAATACCACGAACGCAATAATGTGCAATTCTTTGTGTTTATTCATCTCCTTATAACTGTTCAGGAGCGCAAATGGTAAAAAATAAAAGCAGAAAAAAAACACAGAGGCCATGATCATTACGTTGGCGCCCGGCCAGTGCATAATTTTGAACATGCATCCGCATAACATTAAAATGGTGCAGATGATTCCTGAGAAATAAACAGACTTTTTCATAGGTTTAAATTTTTAAGGTTAATTAATACTTTATTACCAGAGCTTCCACCACTCTGACATTTTTTTCTATATCATTAAGTTGTGCCAAAGTACTTATGAGCATATTGTTTCTGAAATTGATCTCTTCCCAGTTTCGTTTTTCTTCATTTACCTGTTTATCTGATGTGTCGAGAAGTTTTTCGATACCCTTCGCCAAATTTATATTGGACGATGCTGCCTCCATGGCAGTGGTCCTGAATTTTATTAGTTCTTCTTTTAAAGTTGGAGCGAGGCCTCTTATATCATTTCCGTTTCCTAATAAAACATGGTTCACTATGTCATAATTATCCTTCTTTTGGATAAGATCAGGAGCTGAAATGAACCTTATGGCACCGGCCTTGTCTACCCCTTCGATCATTTGAAGCATCCGCAATTTTATATCTAAAATTATTTCTTTGATCTTATTTGCATCCGTTTTTAATGCCAACGCCTGACGACTTAAGGAATCATTATTAACATTTTTCTGTAGTTGGTCGTTCTTAGTTTCGTAATAACGAATGATCTTTGCCGAATTACTTTCATCCGCTACAAAACGATCGAGTATGACATCCGATACATTCATAGACAATAATGATGTTAACACTACGGCGTATAAAGAAACAGTTATCAAAAAAACAAATTGGGCTGTATTCATTTCGCCTCTTTTTATTTTCAGGCTGGCAAACATTGGCAAAAATACAATGATGAGAAGAAATGAACCCAATAACATTAACGGTCCCGCTCCCGGCCAATGAAAGAACTTGAACATGGTCGACAACTCAAAAAGTGTGAGGGCAATTGCGCCTAATACATAGATCCCCTTTTCTTTTGTACTGGTTGCTTCTTTCAGTTTAACAAATAAAAGTATGGGCAGGAATATTCCCAACACAACCGACCACCCCAATAATAATAGGAGCGCGGCACCTGGCCAATGCATGGTTTTAAATAAAACACCGATCATAAACAGGATGGCGCCTGCTCCTATCGAAATATTAAGAAGGGGGTTCCGTTTTTCTTTTTTGTAAGTGTAATTCAAATAAATGGCCGAAGGAAAGAAAATAAAACAAAGCATAAAGAAACCGATCATCAATACAGGGGCTGCACCGGGCCAGTGAAAGATCTTCATGGTTGTTCCAATTGCGATGAAGGCAAGTGAAATGTTTCCGGTAATTTTCATAGCTGTTTTCATAATTGCATAGTTTTTATCGATTAGGTATAGTGTATTCTCTTGTATTTTCTGTAGCACATTTATTCCGGTTTGCTCTCTAATAATAGCGTAAGCTTCGTCAAAGGTTTTACCGGCACTCATCAAACTTTCTACTTCACAGCAGATATGATCGATCAGTTCCTGCTCCAGGTTATTGATCGTGATCCGTGCGCTTTCTACGTCGGCCTCAATTATCTGAATATGTTTCCTATCCAAAGAGTTCATATTTCAATCCGAAGTTGGGTTTAAAGAAAACCTTAAGGGTCTTTAACATCTCTTCAAATTCTGCTATTTTTTCTTTTGCTTTACTATTACCCTTTTGTGTAATGGAGTAGTAGATACGGTTACGGTTATTAATTACTTCCGAATCGGTCTTTACTATCCCTTCCAACTCCAGTTTGTGTAAGATCGGATAAAGCGCTCCAAAAGTGAGTTCAATTTCGCCGCCCGAAATTTCTTTTACCAATTGTGTGATCTCGTAACCATACATCTTGCCATTCTCTAAGAGCAGTTTTAAGATGATGGGCTTAAGCATTCCTTTTAATAGATCATTTGACGCCATGTTTGCTTGTTTTAAATGATATAACGTTAATATTAATATATGGTTACAAATATATGTAAGTTTCTTATATATACACAAATAAAAATTCTTATCTTATTAAGGATCAGCTAGATTAATTTTTATAATGGGAAATAGCTATTGTTCTCTGAGGTCGAACAAAAGCTTAGTTCTGGTTCTTCCACCCTTTATTTGTTCAACGGCTGGCGCTAATTCGTAGATCAACACTTGCTTTTTTGCGGTATCCTTTGTCCAGGCGTAAAACTCATCGCCTTTCTTTTTGTCTTTAAGGGTAATGATGTTGATCATAGTGTCGGGCATAGCCAAGCAATCGCCCGAGTAACACAATTCATAATTCAAAAAATCGGAACCTTTTATTTCGCCATTACGAGTAAACTCAACTCTCTTATCGGTTTTAGTACCTTCATTATACAAAAAATATTTTCCGGCAATTAAATTATAATTCAATACGCATTTAAAATTGGCTTTTTCCTTATCAACTACCCGGTTAAACTTATCATTCGCATGAATGTGTTTAGCCCCTTCCTCAATAAAATGAATGTAATTCTCATTTCCCACCTTCATCATTAAATTCATTCCCTGCGCGGCATCATATAAACAGATCAAAGAATCTTTTATGGAATACTTGAGTTTATAAAGTTCAAAACCATTATCAACTTCAACCGAATCTTTATCAAAATTCATTTCCGTACAGTAAAACTGCTGCGTGCCCAAACCGGCATGCTTCACTTTATCAATAAAACTAACATTGATCCAATAACCGGTAAGGTCAAAACCGGCTGGCGCTTCCTCATGCTCAACACAACTCCCTTGCAGAAGTAAAAAAAACAATGCACCTAAAACTAATGTTTTCAAAATTACGCTTTAGCTCCTTTAAAATATTCCACCGCTAATTCATAGCTTCTTAATCCCAGTCCTGAAATACTTCCCACACAATTTTTAGCGATATAAGAAACGTGGCGATAATCTTCCCTCGCGAAAATATTACTGATGTGTACCTCCACCACCGGTGTTTTAATGGCCGCCACAGCGTCGGCTAAGGCTATTGATGTATGAGTATAACCGCCTGCGTTCAAAATAATACCATCGTATTTAAAGCCAACCTCATGCAGTTTATTGA
>JBGASH010000295.1:0-2937 GCA_044229775.1 Bacteroidia bacterium | reverse complement strand
TAATACTGACTGTTATAATACTCTACCGACAGGTCTTTGAATTTCCACTCAAATTCAAAATAAGTGTAAACGCTTAAAATAATAACAGCTATGGCGGCCACTCCTGCTCCGGTTTTAAATGCTTCTTTTCCGGTGATCGAACCGCCGAGGTCTTTATCGCGATTTTGTTTAATGGCAATGGCAACGAAGGGAAGAATTAAAAACACAGAAAGCACATGCGAAAAATAAAAACCAAATTTAGTGAACTGGTATCCGCCTAAAATTATTATCAGCTTATAAATAATTACAAAAACACTATACGCTGCGCCTAATAATATGGTTCTTTTTTTCATAATTTGTAAATCTACAGCTTTTTAATTTCGTTATATAATTTATCAGCAATAATGTCGCGATTAAAATTCTCATTCACGTACCTTCGACCTGCTTTACCCAGTTGTTTTGCCAAAACGGAATTGGAAGCTATTTCCAGGATCTTTTCACTTAATAATTTTGCATTTTCGGGTTCAAAATACAAACCACACTTCCCTTGTTCTATAAATAATTCACGGGCTTCTCCATCCACTCCCAATAAAATGGGCACCTCCATGGCTAAACTCTCAAATATCTTTGATGGAATGGCGCCTTTAAAAAGATCGAGTTTTTTTAATGGGATTATGGTTGCGTTCACAGAACGCAAAACCCCTGGCATTTGTGTTTTAGCAACAAAATCTATAAAGGTGACATTGCTTAATTTATTTTTAGTGGCCAATTCCTGCAATTTTTCTTTTTCAGGACCATTTCCCAACAGAACAAACTTTAGATCTTTATGTTCTTTCACATTTGTGGCCGCTTCCAGGATCACTTCCAATCCCTGAGCAATGCCTATGATGCCGGCATATAAAAAAATAATATCGCTATTTAAAAATCCATGATCCTTTCGCCAGTTATTTTCCGGAATTTTTTCGGGATCATAATAATTGAGGTCGGCCCCGTTAGGTAACCAAAACGTTTTTACATCCGGGAAACGTTGAGCGATATTCTTACAGATACCCTGTGTTTGACAGGTTACCAACACCGATCGCTTATATAATCGCTCTTCCAACTTGTATGCTCGCCCCAATAAAAATGAATTGTGAATGACACCTAACTTTTCGGCCGACTCGGGCCAAAGATCAGAAATATTAAAAATAAGCTTGGCTTTCTTTTTGCGGGCCAAATACATTGCCGAGTAACCTAAGAACAAGGGTGGCGATTCGCACAAAATAACGTCTACCGCCCCTACTTTACTTATTCCCACTTTTTTACTGGAAAGCACAAACGAAAAATAATTACGAAGGCGGTTAACGATCGACTTTTGTTTTGAAACAAAAATACCGCTTCTGTGGATCTTTAATCCCTCTTTTTCTTCATACATATATTCCTTACCAACATACTCTTTTTGAATTTCCATTTTCGGGTAATTGGGCATTGCGGTCAATACGCTTACATCGATCCCTTTTTTTTGCAAACGAATGGCTAACTCAAATAAACGGTTTTGAGGAGCCCCCACTTCCGGTGGAAAATATTGGGTTAATATTAAAAGTTTAAGATTCAAATTTTACGTTAAGATTATTGTTGTTGGCCAGCTTCCAATTCTTTAATGGCTGTTTTGAAATTTACAAATTCAATTTTATTTTGGATCAGATATTCCGTAAGCCACGTGTACCAGTCGAGCCAGGTTTTAAAACTGTGACTAAAATACCGATCATGAAAATCGACCCCAAAGTATTTCAGATTTTCTTTATAAGCCCTTTCAATTATCCGCATGGTGTTCTCTTTCGCTTCTTTTAAATTACTGCTTTGCCAGCGATTGTCTTTTTCAATAACCCACCCATCCATAATTTGAAAAGGAAATTCCCACATGTTGCCAATTTTATATGGATTTTTGAAATCGTGAATAGTACTGTCATAAAGATATCCTGCCTCATTAAAATAATTAAGGGTGTTATCATCTCTTCTTACATAATGCATCCGAATACCTGTGCTTTTAAGTTTACTGAGTTTATAAAATTCTTCCAGCTCTTCTTTCACCGAAATCAAACTGTCAAAATTGATTCCATGTACCCCTATTTCACAATTCCTGAATTTCATTTGCTCTATCCACACTAAGGCCAGTTCATTTGAGTAATTTAGTCCAATACCCTTGTTAACACCTATAAAAAAAGAAGATGGGATTTGTTTTGTGTTATTGAAGGTTATTAGCTCATCAATGTTTTGCCATTTGTTCTTAAAAAAATCGGAGCCTCGTAAAATATATTCGCGCAATGTGATTTTACCCGATAACAATTCGATATGCATACGGGCCATGAATTTTGGAATTATGGTGTCGCGTAACAGATGCTCTGTAACAGTTATATGATCTATATCGTGCGAAATAATTGCTTTCACTTTATTTTTTTAAGATGCAGAGCCAAATAATACATTAAATTTCGTTTATGAAAACAATGCCAAAGTATTTCATATCCGTTTTTCGAGCATAGACCCGAATAGGTTTTCATCATCTCTTCAAAAGAAACATTTTTTGGATCAGCACAGCCATAAAACTCCTTCCGTCTTTTTAAATGTTCTTCATTGAATAGGGCTGGGTATTTACTTATCCAATCGGCATCTGCCTTGGGGATCACATTCAGTATTACAAGGCATTCATCCTGCATTACCCTGAAAAGTAATGGCAAAAATTCAAAATGCTCGCAGTAATTTCCAAACAAACCCTGGTGCGTATCTACATTAATGAAATTGAATTTCTTTGTACACACTTTTACTTCCGAAAATGAATCGGTGATCTTAACTACCGCGTTGGGCAAATTCCGCTTAAGCGGAAATTCACATTCTTTTCTGATCTCCCATGCCTCATGATACCGTGTACGATCCTTATAGGCCACAGCTTGCAATGCACCGGTATACGCAAATGCTTCTAAG
>JBGASH010000294.1:0-2944 GCA_044229775.1 Bacteroidia bacterium | reverse complement strand
GCCTAATAAGGTTGTTTTGGTAATATCGTATTCTATTCCACCACTTCCGGAAAATACACTTTGCCAGCTTTCGTTTGTTCCATAAGAATTGATGGTTTCCGTACTTCCGTTTGTGGTAATAGTTCGCTCTAATTTTTGATGGCTGATCCCATCCCAATGTCCGTAATTAAGATTTGAGAAAATACTTAGTTTATTAGATTTATAATTGAAACCAACATTTGGACCAAAGCGTATTCTTTGTCCCTGACTAATCCCAAAAGCAAGGCTTCCGTTATAACCTTTTACTTTAGCACGTTTAGTAACGATGTTTATTAATCCACCGGTCCCCGCCGCATCGTAGCGGGCTGGCGGATTTTTTATGAGTTCTAATTTGGAAACGGCATCGGCACTCATACCGGATAACATGTCTATAACTTGAGCCGTTGGCATTTGTTGCAAACGCTCGTCGATCATAAAACGAACATCGCTTGCGCCATTCACTGTAATATTATTTTGCGCATCCACCATTACCCCGGGCATACGTTTGATGAGATCAAGAACCGTGTTTCCTTTAGCGAGAATATCATCTTCTACGTTCATTGTTATTATTCCCTTTTTAAATTCAATGGCCGGTTTGTATACCGCAACAGATACTTCTTTGAGATTTACACCCTCTGCTTTTAAGCTCTGATCCGGCAAGGTTAATTGACTAAGGGAATCGACACTAAAAACGGATGAGTTGGAAGGCTTAAATCCAACGGCGCTGAATTTTATAAAATAATTGCCCGGCTTTATCTTTTCGAAAACAAAAAATCCGGCACTATCGCTGATATTTCCTTTGACCTGACTGCTGTCTTTTGCATTCATCAATGCCATGGGACAGTAGGCAATTGGCACCTTAGTGCTATCGCTTATTTGACCTTTTACAAAATTTTGAGAGAAAGAAAGAGTACTTAAGAAAATGAGTACGGCTAGGGTCAGGGGTTTTAGCATATCCTTTAATAACGCCGCAAAGTAGGAATAGATACAGTCTTTCCTAAATTATTTCCCGTTAATTAATGTTATTGAATGTTAATGGCTTATATCTCGCCTACTACCGATTGAGAACCTTTAACCACATCGCCGATCTTAACTTTAAGCTTAGTGCCTAGAGGTAAAAAAAGATCGACACGAGAACCGAATTTAATGAAACCCATCTCCTGACATTGTGACGCCACATCGCCTTCTTTACAATACCAAACAATACGACGAGCTAAAGCTCCGGCAATTTGTCGGAACAAAATTTGTTTTCCGTTCTTATGTTCAACTACAACAGTTGTACGCTCGTTATCGGTGCTTGATTTTGGATCCCAGGCCACCAGATATTTTCCGGGATGGTATTTGAAATATTTCACAAGTCCTGCAATGGGATAACGATTGATGTGTACGTTTACCGGCGACATAAAAATGCTTACCTGCAAACGCTTGTCCTTAAAATATTCTCCTTCTTCAGTTTCTTCAATAACCACAACTTTTCCATCGGCCGGAGCAATAATTAAATTATCTCCCAAAGTAAAAGTACGCGTTGGGTTTCTGAAGAATTGTAAAATAGTGATGATCAAAAAAGCACTTAATAAATAGGCAAACCAATGCGCAATGGCAAAAGTTGGAAAAAAATGATGCGCTATAAAAGTAATGATAGCAGAAAAAACAAGAACCAAAAACAAACTCGCGTAACCTTCCTTGTGGAACTTCATAGAAATAATTTGACGGTAAAGATAAGGATTTATCTATTGAGAGATGTTAAAGAAAACTCTTTATAAAAGCTTGATTTTTAGCGCGTAGCAGAGCTAAAGTCGGTAGAGGACTTAAACACATAAGCCAATTTGAAAGTAATGAGATGTGTTTTTGTTTTTTGACTTAAGACATTGTAATCGAACTGAAACTCGTAAAAGAAAATACGTTTACCATTACCCAAAGTAAAACTTCTGTTCACACCAACATTCAAATAATAATCGCTGCGTAGATCCTGATTGATGCGTTTCACAATTTCTTCTTTACTGAAACTATTATCGGCCTCACCAACATCTACCGCCTGAAACGTGTGATTCTGTTCATTATTACTGATCACTTCATAATTGGTGCCGTGGCGCGTCAATGATTTTTCATAATTGTATTTGATCAAATTATTGGTGCACCAACCGGTATATAAAGTAAATCCCTTTCTGATATTAACACCAAGCGCCATGTTAGTGTTGATATAGTAGAAATTGATCTTGCCTTTATAAGTTTCATCTATTGAATAATAACGCGAACCCACAGATGGCATGGCATTGGCAAACAAGTTTCGGCTATGTTCTGTTTTGTCATCCATATTCCAGGAATCAAAAATATAATTGTAATCGATGTTCTTATAGCCATAACAGAATGAAACATCTGTTCTCACAAACCAAGCCCTGTATTTAATGGCATATCCTGCTCCAATGTTTGGTGTACGGAAACTAAATGGGGTGCGATTGAAAGCTTCACTTTCGTCGTTACAAATTAAAGGATTACAAGGTTTGTTGATGCGGTCAATTATTGGATAAAACAAATTCACGTAAAAGCCTCTGAATTTCTTAACACCATTATCGGGCGGGTTGCTAGAAAATGCTTTTACCGAGAACAATGAGAGTACTATAAAAAGCAGCACTTTTCTCATATAATAAATATACAAAAAAAGAGCAAAAACCTAAAAAAATGAGGACTTTTTATAGGTGTTTCAGCATTTCTTCGCAAATAAATTCGGCTGCGGCCCCATTTCCGTACAATTTTGGGAAATTCATGCCCGTTTTTGTTGTAAGATCTTTGTAGGCCTTAATGATCTTATCTCCGTCGGCATCGGTAATAATTGCTGTACCGCACTCTACCAATTCAACCCATTCGGTTTCGGGACGTAAAATAACGCAGGGTTTTTCAAAGTAGAAAGCTTCTTTTTGTACACCAC
>JBGASH010000293.1:0-2968 GCA_044229775.1 Bacteroidia bacterium | reverse complement strand
AGCAAATACCTCTTAAAGCCCAATTTCTAGTAAAAGTCCTAAATTACTGGCAATACGCTACTTGTTAGCTCTATTTTTACCACTTTTAGAGGTTAAAATTGCACGGGAACAGAAAATTTTATATATTTGCCCCCTCAAAACCCATTAAAAACAAAAATTTAGATGTTAATTGTACAGGTAAAAGAAGGTGATTCAGTAGAAAAAGCCTTAAAAAAATTTAAGAAGAAATTCGAAAAAACAGGTGTTGTAAAACAGTTACGTGAACGTCAAAAATTTACCAAACCTTCGGTTCGCCGTCGTGAGGAAATTATTAAAGCCGTTTACAAACAAAAATTACAGAACGGTACTATCGAGAAGTAATTCTCCTGTTTAATATCATATCTGCTTTTGGGCAGACAGGTTGTATTCCTGAATTGAATTATCTAACTTCGATTCAGGAATTTTTATTTTATGGCCAAAACCTCTCACCTTAATAACTTTATTGATTACCTAAGGCACGAGAAAAAGTTTTCCAAACACACTGTTTCCTCCTACCACAACGACCTGCTCCAGTTCTCCGATTATTTAGAAAAAGAAGTATCAGGGATTAACCTCCTGCAAATAACCTATCTTCAGGTTAGAGCATGGGTGGCGTCGTTAATTGATAAAGGCATTAGCGCCCGAAGCGTTAACCGCAAATTATCTTCCCTCAAATCGTTTTATAAGTTCTTGTTAAGGAATAAGCATATTAAAGTGAACCCTGTTCAACGGATCCAGGGCCCTAAAGCTTCCAAAAAAATACCGGTATTTGTTGATCAAAGCCAAATGGATAAGTTGTTCAAAGAGATAGAATTTGACGAAGGCTTTGAGGGTGTGAGAGATAAGCTTTTAATGGATATTTTATACCAAACCGGCATGCGAAGGGCCGAATTAATGAACCTAAAAGAGCAAGATATTGACTTATATAATCTTACCATAAAGGTTTTTGGTAAGCGAAGTAAAGAAAGGTTAATTCCGGTTTCTTTACCCTTAAAACGAAACCTTGACGCGTATTTTTCAGTAAAAAAGAAAGAGGGTTTAGTGAATCCGTTTTTATTCGTAACCAAAAAAGATAAGGCTTTGAACGAAACGCAGATCTATAAAATTGTAAAGCACTATCTGGGAACAATTACTACCCTTAGTAAAAAAAGTCCCCACGTTTTACGTCACACCTTTGCCACACATTTATTGAATAACGGCGCCGACATTAACGCTGTTAAGGAATTATTGGGCCACGCTAATTTATCGGCCACACAGGTTTACACACACAATACTATAGAAAAATTAAAAAAAGCATATAAGCAGGCTCATCCCCGCTCGGGTGAGTAATAATCACTAACTAAAAATAACACGCCATGACAACAAACATCCAATCAGTGCATTTTGATGCCGACAAAAAACTCATCAGCCACATCGAAGGAAAAGTGTCGAAGCTTAAAACCTTTCACGAAAACATTATTAGCAGCAGTGTAATATTGCGCGTTGAAAAAGGAAACGAGAACAGTAATAAAATTGCCGAGATAAAGCTGCATGCACCCGGTCAGGAACTCTTTGCCAAGAAACAATGTACCACTTTTGAAGAAGCCGTAGATACAGCCTGCGACGCTTTAAAAAGTCAGATAAAAAAACATAAAGAAAAAACACTAAGTATTAAATAATATTACCTTCTTAAAAGGAACGCCGCCCTAAAAGCGGCGTTTTTTTGTTTTAAAGAATTACCTTTGGATCATTCTGGATAACAACAACCATACCTCCTTCAAAGAACTGGTACAACTGCATCAGCGAAAAGTATTTAATACCGCAATAAGTTTTTTACAGAACCATCACGATGCCGAAGATGTAACACAGGAAGTTTTCATAGAGGTTTATCGGTCACTACAAAAATTCAAGGGCGACTCCACCATTTCCACCTGGATCTACCGCATTACGGTTAATAAGAGTCTTGATTTTTTAAGAAAGAAAAAACGACTTAACCGGTTCAGTTTCATTTCGCGTATTATCAGTGATCCAAATCCAGGATACGATGAAGATGAACCGGGTCATTTTGAACATCCCGGTGTGCTATTAGAGCAAAAAGAGAACGCAAAATACCTTTTTAAAGCTATAGAAACCCTGCCCGAAAACCAGAAAACGGCTTTTATCCTATTTAACCTCGAAGATCTTAGTCAAAAAGAAATCGCAACGGTAATGAATACCAGTCCAAAAGCTGTTGAATCGCTCATACAGCGGGCCAAAGCCGGTTTAAGGGCGAGACTTGAAAAAATATATAATGAGCGAGGGAAAACCTAAAAATTAACGTCTAACTATAAAGAAATGCAAAAAGAGCAATGGATAAACGAGGTGCTGCAAAGCACAAACGGCATGCAAAAAGCAGAGCCGGGTCCGTTTTTGTTTGAAAAAATAGTCCAACGGATCACTAAAGAAAAAGAAGCTACTTCGCCTGATGGAAATGCCCTAAAGGTGAGATGGGCCCTTGGCATTGCGGCTTCGTTATTAATTGCAGTAAATGTTGTTTCTATAAAAACATACATTTCTGCCTCTCAAAATAACCAAACGAGCGATCAGGCAAATACCGCTAACGCTTATAATAATTCAACCATTTATTCTTATTAAGATGAACTATAATACTAAAATATGGAAATGGCTGGTGATCGTTTTAGTGGCAGTGAACCTATTCGTTCTTATCACCATTTGGATGAAACCGCACCGTGAACACGGGCCTCATGGCTTCCCTACTCCGCCAATAGGTATGGGCGGACCAAAAGAAATGCTCGTACACGAGCTCAATTTAAATTCGGCGCAGATCTCGGCGTTTGATAAATTGGTTGATGAACACCGTGCAGCAATTAATAAACTCCGTGAAGAAGGAAAAACATTAAGACACTCGCTTTTTGACCTTCTGAAAACCGAAACTACCGATTCGGTAAAACTAAAAGAAACCACTTCGGCC
>JBGASH010000292.1:0-2982 GCA_044229775.1 Bacteroidia bacterium | reverse complement strand
TTCCAATAAAATAATCGGACGTTACGCCATTACATTACCTGTTGGCGCTATTTATAAACTTACCTATACCTACAAAGACCATAAACCGCAAACTTATGATCTCGACGCCTCGTCAGTAACCGATTATGCCGAGAAAGTAGTTGATATTGAATTTAACCCTAAGCCAAAAGTTGATACCACCAAAATTGTGATCACACCTACAGTTGCCGTGGTAAAAAAAGACACTGTTGTAGTTAAAAAATATCCAAAAGATAATTTTGAGGCTAAAACCTACACTCAGAAAAAAACGCAGACTTTCGCCGCCAAATATGGTGATATTAGCGCCGAAGGTTTAGAATTTAAAGTTCAGATAGCAGCGTACAAATACCCGAAAAATTATTCTTACAAACATTTAAAAGGACTTGGAAAAGTTGAAAGATTATTGTTGAACGATAATATTACCCGTATGACAATTGGCGGCTCCTTTAAGACCATTGGTAAAGCCTGGGCCCATAATAAAAAAGTTCTTAGGGCCGGGCAAGCTGATGCTTTTGTTACCGCCCTTTACAAAGGCAAACGCGTTTTCTTAGAAGAACTGGAAGCTATGGGAATTTTTAAATAAGCTCATTCACCATTGCTTGCTTAATCCAGTTCAAATATCGCTTATAAAAAAAGAGATCCGGTTTCAAACTTCGCGTTCGGGCGGTAAGGGCGGACAAAACGTGAATAAAGTTGAAACAAAAGTGGAGATACAGTTTGATGTTTCGCGATCGGAAGCTTTTAATGCTTTTGAAAAGGAAACGATCCAGAAAAGAATTGGTTCCAGAATAAACGAGGAAGGCATTTTAAAATTAACCGAAAGCGGATCGCGTTCACAACTCGATAATAAAGAGGCTGCTGTCAAAAAATTATTTCATCTTTTAAGCAAAGCGCTCATTACGCCAAAGGCGCGTAAAGCAACTAAACCAAGTAAGGCCAGCAAATTAAAAAAGCTGGAGACCAAGAAAAAACAAAGCGAAAAAAAACAATGGCGTAAAAAACTATTTTAATGCTGTTTAATTCTTTACTATTTACTGTTTTTCTTCCTCTGGTCTTTGCCGGCTATTGGCTCCTACCCTCCCGTTACCGTAATTTTCATTTACTGCTTTGCTCTTATATTTTTTACTTCTCATACAATCCGTGGTTTTTAGTTTTGCTGTTTGCAACCTCGGCTTTTGATTTCTGGTGCGCTAAAAAGATCCAAAGTTTTACAGACCAACGATCAAAAAAGATCTTTGTTACTTTGAGCGTAGTGAGCAACATTGGTGTTTTATTTGCCTTCAAGTATTTTGTTCCCCTCGTTAATTTTTTTATTTCGGGATATTACAAAGCCGAATGCGATTACGATGGATCCTGGTTATTAACTACGCTTGTAATTCCTGCGGGCCTCTCGTTTTATACTTTCCAATCGTTAAGCTATACCATTGATGTTTACAGAGGGAAATACGCACCAAACGATACGCTTTACGAGTTTCTCTTATACGTTTCGTTCTTTCCGCACATGGTGGCCGGTCCGGTAGTAAGGTATAACGATCTGATGCCCCAATTTAAGATCATACATTTTTTTAAGCAAATAGACTGGTATAGTTTTATAAGACTTTGTACCTGGGGGTATTTCAAAAAATTAGTGATAGCAGATAATTTAAATGAATTGGTTACACCGGTATTTTCAAATATTTCATCTTACAATTCAACCGAAATCTTCCTTGCTTCTTTTTTATTTATTATTCAAGTGTATTGCGATTTTAGCGGGTATTCTGACATTGCCACCGGAATTGCCAAATTGTTTGGCATTAACCTATCCCTTAATTGGCGGCGACCCTTATTATCGGAGTCGTTACACGAGTTTTGGAGTCGTAACCACATTAGTATCACTACCTGGTTCCGCGACTATTTATATATTTCTTTAGGTGGCAACAGGGTAAACTACGGGCGTTGGTTGCTCAACATTTTTTTGGTATTCGTAATAAGCGGAATGTGGCACGGCGCTGCTTTTACTTTTTTGATCTGGGGGGCCATGCACGGCGTTTTATATATTATTGAGATCTTGGTGAAGAAAAAATTTCCTTCTTTCAGCGCTCCCAAGCCTTTCGGTTGGCTCTACCTTATCTTATTTCATACGCTTTCTCTTATTGCTTTTAGATCACTTTCAACACACGATATGATTGACATTTACGATCGTTTGTTTATACACCCTAAGTGGGGTGGCCTAAGCCAAGTGATCCAGTTAAAAGACCGTTTATTCTTTTACGTTTGTATAGGCCTTGTTATTTTATTGTTTATGAAAGAATACCTTGAGGAGCACACCTTCTCAAATGGCTTTGAAAAAATTAAAACAATCTTGAAACCTTTAGCGTACGTTTTTCTTTTGATAATTATTTTTGTGGCTGGTAACTTTAACGCCAATCAGTTCATTTATTTTCAGTTTTGAAATTACCTGATCCCGATCTTATTATTACTCTTTTTTGGTTTAAACAGTGCCTTCAATTTGTATTCGAACCCTTGAGACGGCGCAACTGCAGGAGACTGCAGAAGGTTACCATACTGATTGATGAAATAAAAAGCCGGCGCCCCTTTTACATTGTAGAGGTCTTTAGCGGTGCTTCCTTTTGCTTCCGAATTATTGAACCATATTTGCCAATTGAACTTGGGGTTCGCTTTTAAATACGCTTTATAGGTTTTAAGACTATCATCGGTACAAATACTGATAAACGTTACTCTATCCCCATATTTTTTATTTAATTCAAAGATCTTGGGCATTTCTTTTAAACCTTCTATATTTCCGGTCGAGAAAAAATTAAGGTATACATATTTTCCTTTGTAATTAATCAATCCAACGTTTTTACCGGTTCTATCGGAAGCGTTAAACAAAGGCGCTGAAACTCCGGGTTGCAATTTATAGATCACCTGAAGTATATTAGCGGCAATTTTTTTATGCTCTGCAATTTTTGTTGAACCCCAAAA
>JBGASH010000022.1:18446-24541 GCA_044229775.1 Bacteroidia bacterium | reverse complement strand
GACGAGTTTACCGTAACGAAGCTAGTAGCGCGCGCGCGCATTGTCAGTTTCATCAGGTTGAAGGTTTGTACATTGATGCAAAAGTTTCTTTTGCCGATCTTAAACAAACACTTCTTTATTTTGCTCAGGAAATGTTTGGTGCCGATACAAAGATCCGGTTACGCCCAAGTTATTTTCCTTTTACCGAACCAAGCGCCGAAATGGACATCAGCTGTACTTTATGCAAAGGCGCAGGTTGCAATGTTTGTAAATATACCGGATGGGTAGAGATCTTAGGTTGCGGCATGGTTGATCCTAAAGTTTTAGATAATTGTAAGATCGACAGCAATAAATTCAAAGGGTTTGCATTTGGAATGGGAATTGAACGTATTGCCATGCTCAAATATCAGGTTAATGATCTGAGGTTGTTTTTTGAAAACGATGTGCGTTTTTTAAAGCAATTTACTTCGGCGCAAAAATAATATGGACAGGTATTCCAGAAAAGACATGGTTCTCGAAATGCTGAAGACCGAGCCTAACGACGTATTTTTGAATTACGCTTTAGGGATCGAGCTTGAAGCCAATCAGCTTTTTGAAGAAGCCGTTAAACAGTTTTTAAAAACGTTAGCAATACAAACCGATTATTTTGCGTGTTATTACCAATTAGGAAGGGTGGCCGAAAAAATGAAGAATGAAGAGCTTGCATTGGAGTATTATAAAAAAGGTTTGGAATTAGCGACGTTACAAAAAGATAAAAAAGCCATCAACGAATTTAACGAGGCTATTTGGTTATTGGAAGATTGAACTCTTATTTCCTTCTCCCCAGGGGAGAGGGTAGCTCGACCGTACTGAATGGCACATTCGGGCGGGGGTGAGAGTAAATACAAAAGACATTATGGAATTGAAATTCGATATAATAGAGATCTTAAAAGTAACAATGGTATTGTTTGCGGTAGTAGATATTATAGGTTCTATTCCGGTAATTTTAAGTTTAAAGGAACGAACCGGTAGCATCGATGCCGGCAGGGCTTCGTGGGTTTCGCTGGGAATAATGCTTGTTTTTTTATTTGTAGGAAATTATATTCTCGACATTATCGGAATTACCATTGGCGATTTTGCTATTGCCGGTTCCATTTTACTTTTTATTATAGCTTTTGAAATGATCTTGGGAATTAAAATTTCAAAAGACGAGATGAGTAATACCGCTTCGGTGGTGCCTTTGGCTTTTCCGCTTATTGCCGGCACCGGAACATTGAGTACACTTTTATCGATCCGTGCCGAATACAATATTGTATCCATAATTATTGCTATTATTATCAATGTCATAATTGTTTTTTTTGTGTTAAAGTATTTGAATTTGATCGAAAAGTTTTTAGGAAACGGCGGCATCGCAATTTTGAAAAAGGTGTTTGGTATTGTGCTTTTAGCCCTCGCCATAAAACTATTCAGAAAGTACACCGGCCTATAAATCGTAATTCGTATGTCGTAAATCGTAAATCACTCTCATGCGTCCGCTATATACCATCTTACTTTTGATCGCTTCCAATACCTTTATGACCATTGCCTGGTACGGGCATTTAAAATTTAAGGAAATTTCTTTTTTAAAAGATGTGGGTATTTTTGGATCCATATTAATTAGCTGGGGTATTGCGTTAATTGAATATTCGTTAATGGTACCCGCCAATAAATTAGGAAGCAACATTAATGGCGGTCCGTTTAGCATGTGGCAGCTAAAAATGATACAAGAAGTGGTTTCTATACTTGTATTTGTGATCTTTACCCTCATTTTCTTTAAACACGACCAGTTTCGGTGGAACCACATAATAGGCTTCGCTTTTTTGTTATTGGCGGTTTACTTCTTTTTCAAGAAATAAGACCCTTAAAAGATCCCTAAAACCCCAGTGAACGCGGGCTTTGAATCCTTGTTAAAATAATCTCGAAAACATTTTGCATTTTAAGAGGAATTTCAGTAATTTTAGGATAGTGAAAATCAGGCGACTATTTGCGTTATTTTTAGCCCTTTCGGGTTTAAATTCATATGCCCATAATGGACATCATGAACCGGGAGACCCTGTTGTGCCTCATGTTAGTCCGGCTTTACGTTTTACCGAAAATCTTGGACAATGGGATTCAAAGATCCGTTATCGTGCCAGGCTTGATGGAGGTGCTTTGTATTTAGAGAACGATGGTTTAACCTTTGATTTTTACGATAAGAAAAAATTGCGCAAAATGCATGCAGGCGGTATTACAAAAGCCGAGGACATGTTTCTTAAAGCGCACGCTTTCAAAGTTGAGTTTGTTGATTGTAATAAGAACTCTGTTAAGGAGGCTTCCGATAAAGGAGAGGATTACGAAAATTTTTATATTGGTAATGATCATTCAAAATGGAAGACCAATGTAAGGAACTATCATAAAGTTTGGTATCGCAATCTTTATGAAGGGATCGATTATGAGGTTATTACAGCCATAAGTGGAATAAAATATAATTTTTACCTCAAGGCAGGTGCAAAACCGGAACAGATAAAGTTGAAATACATAGGAGTTGATAAGGTAAGTATTAAGGATGGGACATTAAAAATAAAATTAAGTATTAACGAAGTTATTGAGCAAAAGCCGTACGCCTATCAGCGTATCAATGGTAAGATCGTTGAAGTGCCGTGTAAATATAAATTAGATGGTAACGAATTGGGATTTGATCTCCCGAAGGGCTATAACCCTAATTACGAATTAGTGATCGATCCGGTTTTGGTTTTTGCAGCGCAATCCGGTTCAACGGCTGATAATTTTGGAATGACCGCTACTTATGATGCCGCTGGAAATTTATATGCCGGAGGTACAGTTTTTGATAACGGATACCCAACGGTTAGCGCATATACCATCAGCTTTAGTGGTCCTGCCGGTGGCACTGATGTTGTACTTACCAAATATAATTCAGTTGGCACCGCTTTAATTTATTCAACTTATTTAGGCGGTAATGGAAGTGAGATCGTAACCAGCTTGATAGTTGACCCAACGGATAATTTGGTTTTATATGGTGCAACAGGTTCTTCAAATTTCCCAATGCCTTCCGGTTCAACATATGATAATACCTATAATGGAGGTGTTCCATTATCGTTTGTATTTAACGGCACCAATTTTACTAGCGGTACAGATATCTACGTTACAAAATTCAATTCAACCGGAACCACGCTATTAGGTTCAACTTATATTGGTGGAAGTGATAACGACGGGGTTAACCATACCAATGCGATTGTTAACTATACTGCGCAATTGTGTGGTGGTCCGTATCCTTTAACCGAATACAAACCGGATTCTTTACAATATAATTACGGCGATCAGTATAGGGGCGAGATCCAATTAGATAAAGCCGGTAACGTTTATATTGCTAGCTCAACGCGTTCTTCTAACTTTCCTACACTTGGTCCTTTTGATGCTACACTTGGTGGAAAACAAGATGCGGTTATCGTTAAATTCAATCCAAACTTAACAAGTTTAATTTACAGTAGTTATTTAGGAGGAAGCCAAAACGACGCGGGCTATTCGTTGATCGTAACCGATTCCAATTTTGTATATATGTCAGGCGGAACTTACAGCACCGATTTCCCAACTAAACCCGGATGTTATCAAATGGCTTATAACGGTGGAAAAGCGGACGGCTACATTGTAAAGATCAACGCCGCAGGTAATACCATTTTAAAAGGTACTTATATCGGAACAAATAATTACGATCAAACCTATTTTGTACAAAGCGACAGAATAGGAAATATTTATGTGTATGGTCAATCGTTAGGTAATATGCCTGTTATAGGTTCGGTATATTCTAATCCCAATTCGCATCAGTTCATCAGTCGACTCGATCGTCAGTTATCTAATATTAACTTGGCTACCGTGTTTGGTTCAGGACAAAACAAATTGGATATTTCTCCATCGGCATTTAGCGTTGATAAGTGTTCGGGAACTATAAACCTATCTGGTTGGGGCGGTAATTTTATTTTTTGTTCGCCTTTGAATGGTATGCCGGTAACGAGCGGAGCATTTCAAAGTGTTCCACCAAATAATTTCGATTTTTATTTATTCTCATTATATCCAAACGCGAGTGGTTTAAAATATGCTTCTTATTTTGGAGGGAATTTAAGTCAGGAACACGTAGATGGCGGAACATCACGGTTTAGTGATAACGGACAATTATATCAATCGGTTTGTGCAGGATGCGGTGGTAATGATGATTTTCCTGTTACTGCAGGTGCATGGCCGGGTACACCAAATAATCCTAATCATGCTACTAATTGTAATAACGGTGTGTTTAAATTTGATTTCCAACCAAAAGTTACTGCAACGATTGGTACCAATACTATAACCGGCTGTCAGCCCGTTACTATAACATTTACTAATTTATCATCACCCGGCTTAGAGTATCATTGGAATTTAGGTGAAGGGGCTGGTGATACAACTTCTACCGTTTTAAATCCAATCAAAACTTATACCGCCCCCGGAACGTATACGGTAAAGCTGGTTGTGATAGAAAATCTATATTGTAATACAAAGGATAGTACCACCACTGTAATAACCGTGTATCCAAAAATAGATGCCGGTTTCAACTTTACTGTGGTGCCATGTAGCGATAGCGTTAAGTTTGTTAACACCAGTACTACTACAGCCTCTTCTTATAATTCGGGTTGGACATTCGTAAATGGGGGAGGAACTTCCGGAGTTAATAATCCGATCATGACGTTTACAGCGAGCGGAACTTATACTGCTAATTTAATTGTCACAACGGTCAATGGTTGCACCAGTACAGTGTCGCAACCTTTTACTCTAAATGTTTTCAATCCAGCGGTATCTCCTAACTTCACCATTTGTTATGGCGATGCCGGTCCAATAAATCTTACGGCGAGTGGCGGAACCTCTTATTCGTGGCAACCGGCAGGCAGCGTAAGTAATCCTAATATTTCTAATCCCAATGCTACACCAACGCCCACGGCCACTACGGTATATTCGGTAATTGTGACGAGCACAGTTGGAATTACCTGCGTTCAAACTTTGACCACTGAAATTAAAGTGAACCCAAAACCTAATGCCGATTTTACTTTTTCAGTTAATCCTTGTGGTGGTAGTGTTGATTTTAAAGATGGGTCTGCTACAAATATTGTTCAACGTTGGTGGGATTTTAGCGGACAAGATACCGCTAGTATCGCCAATCCTTTTATGTTCTACAGTACCGGTGGTACCTATACTGTCAATCTAATTGTGAAAAACATTTGGGGATGTTACGACACCGTTAATAAACCCTTGGTGGTTGGACAGCCCGATCCGGTTTCCATTTCACCAAGTAGAACCATTTGTTTGGGTAGTGGTGTACAATTAATTGCTACCGGTGGTGATTTTTACTATTGGGAAAATCCATTTTCGGTTTCCAATCCAAATGTTTCTAATCCTTATGCTTCACCAACTACTAATACATCCTATACTGTAACTATTTATAAACTTAAATCAAATGGTGATACTTGTAAATATAAATTAAAGACCTCCGTATTTGTTTCTACTCTTTCTGCCATTGCACTTAGTGTTACCGCTGTGCCCGATACGGTTGAATTAGGACAAAGTACAACTCTAACTTTGTACGGCGATCCCGGATTGCTTATATCGTGGTCACCAACGGTAGTAACACAAAACTCTTACACAACACTTGCTTTCCCTGATAAACCTACTACCTATACCGTAACGGTTAAACGCGGCGTGTGTGTTCAATCGTTAACCGTTGATGTTTTTGTTTACAAACCGGGTTGCGATGGCGATGATGTGTACATTCCAAATACTTTCACGCCAAACGGCGATGGTAAAAACGATATTATGTACGCCAGGTGTAATAAAACCTCCGAATTATATTTCGCCATTTATAACCGTTGGGGTGAACTGGTGTTTGATACCAAAGATAAAAATGTTGGATGGGATGGAACGTATAAAGGTCGTCCTGCCGATGTTGGGGTGTTTGGATATTACGTCAGATTTAAATGCTTCAATGGTGAAGAGAGTTTCCGTAAAGGAAATATTACGTTAATACGATGAACAAGCTTCTCCTCCTTGCCTCACTCATCATTTTAGTTTCCTGCTCTCAA
>JBGASH010000022.1:0-18419 GCA_044229775.1 Bacteroidia bacterium | reverse complement strand
TCTCAAGATAAAGTAAATACTTCAACTGATCAGTCAATAAAACGTGATACGATTTCTACCGAAGAGGTATTAGTGATCGATGCAACCGCTAGTGAAAATATAACCGATACATTAAATTACGCCGTCTATTATGTTACGGTTGCCGATACTGGAAACGATTATTTTGTACTGCACAAACTAATGAACCAATTAGCTCCCGCAATGAACATGCCTATTGATACTTTAGGAAAAGGATATGATCTAAAAAAACAAAAAATAACCTTGCCCGAGAATAGTGATGATGAAATTTATGCGGGCGAATATTATCCCCGCCGTTATACCTCAAACGCTTTAAGTTTGGAATATTTGAATTTTTACAATACCACAAGCGCCGAAAAAACCATAGCCCTTGTCACCAATATTTGCAGCCAGAAAGATTCGGCCTTGTACTACGCTAAAAAAATACCAAAGAATGGGAATCATATTTTCGTGATGAAGTCCAATGTATATATTGGTTGTATGCATTGATTCACCGTTAAAATAGGTTAAATTGTATCCTTAAAACCATTTCCCCTCCAATATAACCACTCATACTATTTGCCCAAATTATACATTTAGTTATGTAAATTTGTAACCGGAAATGACCAGAATACTGATATTTTTTATAGGGCTCACTTTTTTTATTTTGCTTCCTTCTTTGGCGCAAAATGGTCCGCCTGCCGGTGCAATGAAAAATGTTAAAGGCATGAACATCGCGCGCATGTATGGTAAGGTAATTGAAGCAGGTTCAAAAAAACCGGTGGAGTTTGCTTCGGTGGTTTTATTGTGGTTCAATAAAGACAGTTTAATTGCTGGATGTTTGGCAAAAGAGAACGGCGATTTCGCTTTAGAAAATTTACCGCCTTATGGCGGTTACCGTTTACGCGTTTCTTTTTTGGGTTATAAAACATTTGAAACCAAAGTATATATCGTGCCACCTAATAAGATCGATCAGGATCTAGGCGACTTGAAATTAGAACCCGATGAACAATTATTAAAAGAGGTGGAAGTAACCGCCGAAAAAAACACGTTTGTGATGTCGGTCGATCGTAAGGTGTATAATGTGGATAAGGATCTTTCGGTGAAAGGTGGTACCGCTTTGGATGTAATGAAGAATGTACCAACCATTACTGTGGATGGCGACGGGAATGCTACGCTTCGCGAAAGCGCCGTGCAGATATATGTAGATGGAAGACCCACTTCTTTAACTTTACAACAAATTCCGGCCGACCAGATCGATCATGTAGAGGTAATCTCCAACCCTTCGGTAAAATTTGCCGCCAATACCACAGGTGGGATCATAAATATTGTGCTTAAGAAAAATACCAAACCCGGTTATAATGGTATGCTCATGGGAAATATTGGAACCGGCGACCGCTATGGCGGGATGGCCAGTTTAAATATTAAACAGGGTCGTTTTAATTTTTCATCCATGTATTCGTTGAACTCCCAGATTAATAATAACGCGGGTTTTACCAATCGTACCGATCTGTATAATGGCAATGTAACCGATTATTTTAATCAGAATAACATCACAAGAATGTTGAACAGGTATCAGTTCGGAAAACTTGGACTGGATTACAATATCAATAACCGTAATACCATTTCATTTTCCGAGAATGTTGTGAATGGACTCTTCAATAGCAGTGATGTTCAGAATTTTGATTTTCTTGATAGCAATAAGGATCCGGTTTCGGGCGGATTTCGCATCAATAATTCCAACTCGGGCTTTATTAATTTTACCACCCAAATGCTTTATAAGAAAACATTTCCTGTTCAGGGAAAAGAATTAACCGTTGATGCCAATCATAGTTATTCGCAATCGTGGAGCGAATACCAGTTTGATACGCATAACAAGGATAACAACGGGAATGATTTTCCTTTTTCGCCCGATATGCAGCATAATATTGGCGGTGGAAATTCGAACCAATACATTTTTCAAATGGATTATGTAAATCCTGGAACCGAAAAATCAAAAATAGAAATGGGTGTACGTTCGTTTTACAAGAACTCGCTCAGTTATAATCGCACTACCAATTATAATTATACCACCGCCGAATATGAGAAGGATACTATTTTAAGTACCAATTATGTTATAGACGATATGGTAAATGCCGCTTATTTCAATTATTCTAATTATACCTTTTGGAATATTGGTTACATGACCGGCCTAAGATTTGAGCAAACGTTTTATAAAGGTACCAATACCACCCGTAATCAGTCTTTTCAATTCATTTATCCCGGAGATCTCAATACCATTCAGAATTCGTTGTTCCCTGCCATTTATCTTTCTAAGAAATTTGGGACAAAGAATGAGGTGCAATTCAATTTATCAAGAAAGATCGAAAGACCTAACTTTTTTCAAACCATGCCCTTTGTGATGTTTGCCGATAAAAAAAATTACCGAATAGGAAACCCCAAATTAAAACCCGAATTCATAAACATTGCTGAATTAAACTATAATCATATTTTTGAAAAAGGGAACTGGTTAGTTTCGGCCTATGGTCGTTATTCGGAGCAGCCAATTACCAATGCGGTGTATCCTTCAGAGTTGGATTCAACCGTTTTAGTTAATACTTTCCTCAATGGAAAAAACAGTTTCCGTTACGGTAGCGAAAATACCATTCGTTGGACCTTCTTTAAAAAACTAACTACTACTTTTAACCTTGACGTATTTTATATTTATTTGACGAGTGGTGTAATAAATAATTTACCATCGCGCGTAACACAAGGATGGAGCTATAAGGGAAAAATAAATATTAGCTATAGTTTGCCATGGCAAATGACGCTACAGGTGAATGGTAATTATGAGGCTCCAAAAGCGATCATTAACGGTGTGTCAAGGGCGGTTTATTTTATGGATGTATCTTTGAACAAAATGATAGCCACCAAATGGATCTTTACCGCCAACCTAAGCGATGTGTTCAATACCAAACGCATGGGAAGCGATCTTACAACCGACTACTATGTACAATCCTTATCAAGAAGGAGAGAAACCCGTTACTTTAAATTCAGTATTTCGTATTTATTTGGAAAAGCCGATGCTTCTTTCTTTAAAAAACGCACACAGAAAAACAATCAAAGCGGAAATAGTAATGAAGGAGAGGGTTATTAAACTATGATGAACAAAATAAATATAGAAGGAATAAAATTGTATGCTTACCACGGCTGTTTGGAAGAAGAGGCGAAGATAGGCGGTCATTATGTGGTAGATGTTCATATTACCACTGATTTTTCTGCCGCTGCAAAAACGGATGAGCTTTTGCAAACTATTGATTATTGTACGGTGTTTGAGATCGTAAAGACCGAAATGGCTATACGGTCAAAATTAATAGAACATGTTGGCAAACGCATATTTGATAAATTGAAAGCCGAATTTTTCGGCATTATTTCGCTGCATGTTAAACTCACAAAAATTTCTCCACCCATAAATGGTGATGTTGAACAAGTAAGCATTGAAATAAAAGATTAAAGATGCAACTGGCCTACCGAGAATATGGAAGCGGGCAACCCCTTATTATTTTGCACGGCCTATTTGGCCAAAGCGATAACTGGAATACATTGGCTAAACGCTTTGGTTCGGAGGGTTTTCATGTTTTTACGATTGATCAGCGAAATCACGGTTTATCGCCTCACAGTGATGTTTGGGATTACAACAGTATGGCTGCCGATCTGAAGGAGTTTATTAAGGAACACCAATTAGAAAAACCTATTTTATTAGGACATAGTATGGGTGGGAAAACAGTTATGTTCTTTGAATTGAATTATCCAGGTATCGCGTCCGAAATAATTGTTGTTGACATTGCGCCACGCGCGTATGAAGCGCACCACGATAGTGTTTTAAAGGGTTTGAATGGCGTTAATTTTTCACAAACCAAAACCAGAAAGGAAGCGGAGGAGGTTTTGAATTTGTTTATTACCGACCTCGGAACCAAACAATTCTTACTCAAAAATATTTATTGGAAAGATACGGCCAACAATATAATGGATTGGCGTTTTAATTTAGCGGTGATCAATAAAGAATATGATAATATCCGTGTGGCTGTTCCTGAAAAAACCAGTACCGTTAAGGCTTTGTTTTTGAGAGGGGAGAATTCGGATTATATTACTGATAACGATCTAAAAGATATTGCTGTCCGCTTCCCAAAATATATTTTAAGAACAATTTTAAATTCGGGACATTGGATACACGCCGAAAAGCCGGATGATTTTTTTAAAGAAGTGGTACAGTTTATAAAAGCTTAAGTTCTTTCAGCAGATCTCCTATCTCCATATTCTTTTGAAGCAAATAAGCATTGATCCCACACAAACCGGCTCCTTTAACATGTTGTGTAGAATCGTCGATGAAAACGGTTTCTTCGGGTTTTAAATTATTTTCATTCAGAACCATTTCAAAAATCTCTTTATCGGGTTTACGCATACCAACACGGCAGGAATAATATACTTTATCAAAGTAATCATTAAAATTCTTAACGCCATGAATGTGGTATAAATTTTTCTCAAAGGCTTCGATGTGCGTTTCGCAGGTGTTACTTAATAAGTAGGTATTGTAATTATGTTTCATTTCCACCAAAAGATCTAAGCGTTTGTCGGGCACATCCAGTAGCATGGCATTCCAGGCATGAATAAGTTCGGCAGAATGGCCCTTAAAATTTAACTCTTTCTTTAAAGTTTCAAAAAAATCAAATTCACTGATCTTGCCTTTATCTAATTGATTGAACAGATCGCTTTGCGCCGACTGGGAATAGATCTTCTCAAACGCTTCTTCCGGTAAGCTGGGTGAATTCCTTAATGGTTTTTTGGGTATCAAGGTTTATAATAACGCCTCCTAAGTCGAAAATTATGTTCTTAATGCCCTGCATAATAAATTTGCAATGTTTATACAAATATCTATTTGCAATCCGTTTCGCAAAGAAATAGTATACCAGATAAGAACGCTCCTATAGCTCAGCTGGTTAGAGCATCAGACTCATAATCTGAGTGGTCCCTGGTTCGAGCCCAGGTGGGAGCACCAAAGTATAAACCAAAAGACATTATCTCTTTCTTGGTAACAATGGGCGAGAAGTTTATCCCGAGCTTGTCGAGGGAAGTCTCCAGCTTGCCCGCCGAAATGCAATGAAGGCGGGGTGGGAGCACCAAAGTATAAACCAAAAAAGACATTATCTCTTTCTTGGTAACAATGGGCGAGAAGTTTATCCCGAGCTTGTCGAGGGAAGCCCAGCTTGCCCGCCGAAATGCAATGAAGGCGGGGTGGGAGCACACTAAAACCCCTAATTTATAAGGGGTTTTTTAATTATAACCCTTGGAGTCGAAAGAAGAAAAATTAGCATTTAAAACTCGAATAAAGGAGGTTTGTGTTTCCGTTATAAATGAACGGATCTCCTTTCTTATTGAAGCTATTCAGCAAGCTCAGGATTCGGCCAATAGTGAAAGTAAAAGTTCTATGGGTGATAAATATGAAACCACCAGGGCCATGGGGCAGTTAGATGCCGACATGAATGCCAAGCAACTTAAAGAAGCGCAAAACGAACTCAACGCGCTTAAACTCATCCATACGGATGTTCTTTACACTAACGTGATGCCCGGTTCGGTAGTGATGTTTGAGAATACGATATTTTTTATTGCTTGCGGACTGGGCGCAATTAAGTTCGATAACACGGAAGTGATCACGCTTTCGGTTAAATCACCTTTGTATTTACAAATAAAGCAAAAAGCTATCGGTGATAAATTTCTTTTTAAGAATTCCGAAAAACAAATTGAAGCGCTGTTTTAAGATCATAAAAAAGCCCCCCGGATCTTCGGGAGGCTTTTTTTGGAACTCAATGATAAGTTTTAGTTGTTGAATAGTTTTAGAGTTAAATGCTTATTATCTGTATCAACTGTAATAAATAACAATTGATCCTTCGCAGAACTCAGATCAATATAAAAACGCTCTACACTTCCTTCAACGGTCTTCGGCGATAAAATAACTTGTCCTAAAATATTAGAAACGCTTACGGTACCTTTTGTAAGCTTATCAAAGTTAAATTGAACGTAAGCGCCGTTAGCATCTTTACCAACCTTGATATTATTATCGGTTGCAGAAATTTTTGCTATACCTACCTGAGGTTTTTTAGCAGTGGCATGTACCATGTAAACATACTTGGAAGTATCATTACATGCAGGATTCATCGCAAGAAGCGTTACATCGTAGTCGCCTTCTTTCTTATAAAGATAACTTGGACTTTGAGCAGTAGAGGTAGAAAGGTCACCAAATGTCCATTTGTAAGCGGTGGCATTGGTTGAAGTGTTATTGAATAAGAACTGCGTTGTTCCGTAAATACTTAATGTGTCATAATTCACAGAGAATGCCGCATTGGCAACCGGAGTGGTGTAAACAAGCGTTACGGTATTGGTAGCGTTATCGCAAGTTCCAACGGTATTTACATCAACATAATAAGTGCCATAAAATGCATTTTTTAATGTATCGGGGCCAGTGGCGTTATTAGTGGTTTTAAGAACCGTGTAATTAGCGTCTTTCCAGGTATAATTCCATGGACCGGAAGTGCTGCCATTGGCAACGATAGAACCATTATTTGATTTTTTACACACAGGATTGGTAAAGCTCGAGGTCATACTAGTTGGATTAAGTGTAATTCTTAATTCAAACTGTGCAGTAGTAATGTTCGCTGCAACAGTAGTAGTATAAGCGCCGGTTTTTAGGTCATGTGTAAAGTTATTGGCGATGTCGTAAAGTTTAACGCAAGCACCCGATGGTAACATGTTTAAATTTTCAGGCTTAATTGAGAAAGTTCCTGCAGTACCTGTAAATACAGTAACAGGAATATTAATAGTACCATTCAATGCCGGTAAAGAATTTTTTAACCAATCAATACCACCGGTGGTGCTATAGATTCTTGGTGTGCCAGGATCAACAGAACTAACCAAAGAAACAGCGTCTTTACCGTTATCAAAACCGTTAGTACCGTCAAAGCTAAAATACGCCTGAGTAAAAAAGTTCTTGGTAACAGTGCTACTGGTTAAGTTCAATAAAAAGTCGCCATAATAAAATGGTTTGGAAGAAGTAGACCATTCGATAGCGGTATTGCTGTTAAAGGTGGTCTTCCACGTTTCAATAGGGTTGATTGCGGTACCACCTGTAGAACGGATCATAAATCCTTGTCCCATTGGAATAACACTGTTTGTTCCGGCTGCCGTAAAAGGAATGTTAGAATCAGTATCCGGATCATAAACTAAAATGGTATTATCAAAACTACCGGTAGCGTTACCAAGTATTCCTGAAACTAAAATTGGCGACGGATAAGGGTTAGAAAGCAAATTCCAACCATTTTCAGTATTTACACCACCTGTTAAAGTACATGGTACGGCTGATAAATTTCCTTGTTGAATGGCTCCTGTTAAAGGAATAGTAATAGCTGAAGTATTAGGATAGCCGTTTCCTAAATACACCCAGTAACTTAAAGTAGGATCAATTGCTGAGTTGATGCCATTGTTCAATGGTGCGGTAACGTCCAATTCAATATAGTGAGCAGCAGCTGATGCAGAACCTGCGGCAGCTGTTTCATCATAACCATAAATAGAAGTAAAAGTTTGGCCACCAACGGTCGAGCCATCCGGACAAGTAGCGCAAGTAATAGCAAAACTTGAATTCCAGTCGGCCATGGTTTTAGCGGTAGTGCCAGGTGCACATAATAATACCCATCCGGTAAGCCCCGAAGGTTTATAAACTTCAATGGTAGGACTTCCGGTTAAAGATCCAGAAGCACCCATAATACCAATACGTCCTTTATTGCTCGCGTCGCTTTTTACTGTAAGATTTGCACCTGCGCCAAAAGTTCCGGCGGTAGGAGTAAGATCTCCCCACATTTCCATTGCGTTTCCAAGTGGAAGGGTTACACCCGAACGATTCATTACAACTTCACCCATGGCTTTAGTGGTAGAACTCGTTTGATCCATAAATAAACTATTGGTAATAGTTCCTGAACCGCCAATTCCTAATGTAGAGGTTTTACTTCCTTTCAAAGTACCATTAGCTGCAGACACAGGAAAAGTGATCTTGCCATTTAATTGTAAGGCCTTATTGTTTAAATCCAATTTCCCATTTGAGAAAGTAGCATTACCATTAACGGTTAAACTGCTTCCTAAAGTGACAAGACCGGAAGCCGTTCTGCTCATTATAAACTGGTTGATAGATTGTGTAGTGCCGCCTGTTCCAAAAGTAAGCGTGCCTAGGGTTCCTGTGCCACCAATTTGTAAATTGGAATTACCAGTTTTAATGATACCAGTGCCGGAAATTGTACCAAACAACCTCAAAGTTTGAGCAGAACTGTTAGACATTATCAAGTTGGCGCCATTTAAAAATAGAACATTGTTAATGTTTGAGGCCCCTGAGGATTTATCAACGCCTCCGGAAATAGTAAGATTATCATAAACTGCATCCCATATTTGACAACCTGCTGTGGTTTGGGCAAAATCCACCGTAGAACCTACATCAAGGATTACATCTCCGCCTGTAACCGAGGTCGCAGAAGCAACTGAAAGACAGGTTACAGTTGAAGAGTTCTTAACTTCCATTTGAGCCCCGTTAATGAATGTAAGACTGGAATTAATATTGAAATTTGTGTTCTGACCATTCCCAACGATCAGCAAAGAACCGCTTCCTCCAAATGTCCATGCGCTGTTCAAAGTAACAGTAGCATTATTATCCATATAAAATGTTTGCCCTCCATTAGTAAAGCTTGTTGGATTAAGACCACCTCCATTGGTGTTAGTTCCCCAATCCGTTATCACAGCAGGATTCACCCCAGCTACTAAATAGAAAAAAGTAAAAGGAGACCCTGTCACATAAATATCATCCAACGCAAAATAATTACCACTAGCGTCACCAGTATATTGCCAACGTATCTGAAAGTTAGATACCCCTTCACAAAATGAAGGAATGCTAATTGGAGTTAACGCATGCCATGCATTATCTGTTGCAACATCAGTAAATGAAATATTGGTCCAACTGGTACCACCATTGCTACTAACGCTTACGGTTATGGTTGGTGCTCCGGATTGTCTTAAACCATTCCAAGAGAGGAACATATTAGTGAAGTTGGTAGTGTTAATGTTATTAGTTTTCATGGTATAAGTTCCAGTGCCTGAATTAAGTGAATAAACAACACTCAAGCTAGAAGAACCGGCTATCGTACATTCTGGAATTGTACCAAAACAACTACCACAATCGCTTGCATCTGCGTCCCACTGAGTATGGCTACTGTTAAGAGTTGAGGTCCACGCTGGAGCTGTTATCGTTCCGAAAGTTTCAACGAAAACGGTCGATTGTCCCTTACTTGTTATCGCTAAACCTGCAAAAACAACTAAGGCTAATGTTTTAAAGTATTTATATATCATAGTGTCGGAATTTATCAGTTAACTATACGGCTAATATACAAAAAAAGTTGATTATTTTTAATATAATGTGCATAAAATGACCCTAAAAAAATTAGGTTAAAAAATGTTAGATAAAGACCTAAAATTATTAGACGAAAACGCTGCTTTAACAGTATGCTAAACTAATATTTAATATCTTAGCATCCTTAAAATCAAGCCAACAACCCCCGTAGTGGTTTTATAAGCCGTTATTTAATTTATGACCAGATCTTTTAAAATTTTCTTCCTAAGCCTCCTTTTCATAAACGCTGCTTTTTCGCAAACGGGTTCAATAAAAGGTTTTGTTTACAATAAAGCAACCGGTGAGGCTGCCGTTTTTACTAACGTTTTTTTTAAAGGAACCACTATCGGTACAAATACCGATCTCAACGGTTATTTTTCTATTACAAGGATCCCTCCCGGAACCTATCAGCTATTGATCACCAACCTTGATTACGATACCATTCGCGAAACCATTACCATTAAAGCCGGCGATATGTTGAGCAAAAAATACTTTTGCGTTAAAGGCGGCATTAATTTAAAAGAAGTGGAGGTAACGGCCGACAAAACCGAAAAACTGGAGAACACTACCGTGGCTGTTACAAAAATTGATCCCGTTATTATCAGCAAACTTCCCAGTATAGGTGAACCCGATATTGCCCAGTATTTACAGGTTTTACCAGGGGTAGTATTTACTGGTGACCAGGGTGGACAACTCTACATTCGCGGTGGGTTACCGGTTCAAAATAAAGTATTATTGGATGGCATGATCATTTATAATCCGTTTCACTCTATTGGATTATTCTCGGTATTTGATAATGATATTATGAAAAACGCCGATGTTTACTCAGCGGGTTTTGGGGCAGAGTATGGCGGGAGAACATCGTCAGTAATGGATGTTACCACCCGCGACGGTAACAAAAAGAAATTAAGCGGTAAAGTATCCGCTTCTACTTTTGGTGCGAAAATGACCTTAGAGGGTCCATTGGCAAAATTGAAAGAAGATGGTAAGGGAAGTTCTTCGTTCATTATTTCGGCTAAGCACTCCTATTTACCTACAACTTCAAAAACATTGTATCCCTATGCAAACAAAAACGGCTTACCTTTTTATTATACCGACATTTATTCTAAAGTTTCACTTAATGCAACCAATGGTAGCAAGATAAGTTTTTTCGGGTTTAATTTTAATGATAAAGTGGCCTATGATAGCATTGCTACCTATAAATGGACCTCATCAGGGGGCGGCACCAATTTTGTTTTAATACCCAATTCTTCCAATTTACTTGTAGAAGGTGTGGTGGCTTATTCGCAATACAAAATAAACTACTCGAACCCACTTATTGAAACTGATAATAAACAAAGTAACATTTCCGGATTTAATATGGGATTTAATTTTATCAAATTCATTGGCCGTAGCGAAGTGAAATTTGGATTTGAAGGGGTGATCACCAATACGGGTTTCGATCTATCCAATCCTTTTTTCTCTAAAGTTTCTGTATCACGTTCAACAAGTGATCTTGGTGGGTTTATGAAATACAAGTTTGTTGGACACAAAAAGCGTATTGTTTTTGAACCAAGCTTCCGCATGCAATATTACGCAACTTTAAATGTACTTTCGCCCGAACCACGTGTTAGTTTAAAATATAACATCACACCAAAGATCCGTTTTAAAGGCGCTGCCGGATTATACAGCCAAACACTGATGAGCGCAAGCAGCGACCGCGATGTGGTAAATCTATTTTATGGATTTATCAATGCACCTGAAAATAGCGCCTTACCAGCAACTTATCTAACTAAAGACGGTGCCACTAAACAGGTAAATAATTCATCGGTGCAAAAATCCAATCACATGGTTGCCGGTTTCGAATTTGATATCCTAAAGTATTTTGAATTGAACGTTGAGGTATATCAGAAATTCTTTAATCAGGTAATTAATACCAACCGCGATAAATTGTTTGATGATAATGTTGAGAACGCCAATAAACCGGATGCTATTAAGAAAGATTATGTGATAGAACAGGGCAGAGCGCAAGGATTTGACGTGGTACTAAAATACGAACGCAAACGTTTTTATTTTTGGGCCGTATATTCTCTAACCTATAATAAACGCTGGGCCGGTAATACTTCTACCGGAGAGATCACCGAGTATCCGCCAAATTTCGATCGTCGTCATAATGTTAATCTGGTAGGGTCGTATGCCTTCGGAAAAAAACGTAACTGGGAATTGAATGTTCGTTGGAATTATGGTTCGCCTTTTCCGGTTACCCCAACGCAGGGCTATTATCCTAATTTGAATTTCAATAATAACATCAATTACAATTATGCCAACGCCAATGGGTTGGTTGGATTTTTACCAGGCGACATCAACTCAATGCGCTTAACCGATTTCCATCGTTTGGATATTGGTTTAAAGTATAAGTATAACTGGACCGAAAAACTGCAGCTTGAAGTGAGTCTTGGCGCCACCAATGTGTACAACCGTGAAAATATTTTTTACGTTAACCGATTCACTTTTCAACGCATAAATCAGCTACCTTTTTTACCGAATCTTAATTTAAGTTTGAGATTTTAAAAGCATGGCAACAAAAATTTATACCAAAACCGGCGATAAAGGTCAAACCTCGTTGTTAGGTGGAACACGAGTGCCAAAGCAACATATTCGTATAGAAGCATACGGTACGGTAGATGAATTAAATTCGTTCATAGGATTGGTGCGTGACGTCGTCTCAGAAAAAGAATTATCGGAGCTGTTGATCGAAATTCAGGACCGTCTTTTTACACTGGGCTCTTTATTAGCCGCCGATCCTGAAAAAAATAAAATGCCTTTGCCGCAATTGCAAGAGAGTGATGTGACACTTTTAGAGAATGCCATTGATAAAATGAATGAAACGCTTCCCGAAATGAAACATTTTGTTTTGCCGGGAGGCCATATCACCGTTTCTTATTGTCATATTGCCCGTTGTGTTTGTCGCCGCGCCGAAAGGGCTACGCTAAAACTTGCCGAGAATGAAAAAGTAGATGAATTGATCTATAAATACCTGAACCGTTTATCGGATTATTTGTTTGTATTATCGCGTAAGCTTTCTCACGATCTTAAGGCAACCGAAATTCCATGGAAACCCCGCGTTTAAAAGGTAAATGAAAAATCCAAAAGAAATAGTGGATACCATGATGGCTAAAGATTATTTTAGTCAGTGGCTTGGAATTAATGTACTTGAAATAAAAGCGGGTTACAGCAAATTGGTAATGACCGTTACCAAAGATATGCTCAATGGTTTTGGTATTGCGCATGGTGGTATTACTTATTCATTAGCCGATAGCGCACTTGCTTTTGCATCTAACTCACACGGAATAAAAGCCGTTTCAGTTGAAACCAATATTTCACACATTGTATCATTGATAGAGAATGATGAAATTATGGCCGAAGCAACCGAAGAAAGTTGCTCAAACAAGATCGGTATCTATACCATAAAAGTTACGCATGTTAAAACCGGCAAAACGGTGGCCTTATTTAAAGGTACTGTATACCGGACTTCAAAAGAATGGTGAAAAAATGTTAAAGGGTTAAACCTTCCATTTAAACTTAAGTCTAATTAGTAAATACAAATTCTTATGCTAAGCATCACAAAAATTGTTTTATCGGTAACCGCGTTGGTGGTACTGGGAACATCAAGTACATTTGCTCAAAAAAAAGGACCGCATCCCCATCATCATCCTCATGGTGGTCCCGGGAAAAAGGTTGTAGTTGTAAAGCGTAGTCCGTTTCGTCCCGCCAAGGTAGTGGTATATCATCCGTATTGGGGACCTAAATACAATCATCACCGCCGTTGGGTTTATTTTCCGGGATATAATGTATACTGGGACCATTGGAGAGGGCAATGGATGTTCTGGAATGGTGCAATGTGGGCCATGCAGGCTGCAGCTCCGGCGGTTATTGTAAATGTAAACCTTGCCCAGGCAAAACAGTATGAGTTGAAAGAGGACGAAGACGACAATGACGATATTTATAATAACAACGATACGCATAAACAGGAATATAAAAAGGATTAGGTTTTGAAAATGAACGCCGTCATACCAAAGTGACGGCGTTCTTTATTTAGAATACTTTATACAATACGGGTTTACTCGGACTGGCGTCATTCTCGAAACTGGCGATCTGTATATTCAAAAGAAAAGTGCCATCGTCGATTTCGTTGGGAACATAGATCATTTCGGTAATGGTTTTTTGCAATTGCGTGTTATGAGGATATTGCCAAAAGGCGTGATGTGCCAGTAATTTTCCGCCATCCACTTCTTTGTCTACACTAGGCATGTCAATTAACAAATGCTCCACACCAATGCTATTCAAATATAAAATGGCCTCTTCTAAAATGTAAGGGGGATTAGTGTTGGAATAATGTGTATGAAGTTTGGCAGGGCTATTACCAAGCGTTCTTATAATAATTGCTTCCGGCTTTAGGCCGTTTAAGGAAGTTTCAAAATGCTTTTTAGTAATAACGAAATCGCCATTCGCTAATTCTTGAGGTAAAATGGTAACCAACTCAGCAATGAATAAAAAACGTTTTAAATTTTTATTGATGGTATAGAATTCTTTACTGATATGTCCAACACATTCGGTGTGCGTGCCATTACCATGAGGATTAAAGGTGATATTCCGGAAATTTACTGAACCGCCCTGATTCACATCACCTATCCAATCGCCATTTTTAACCGGCTCTAATTTCATGGGATCAACATACCAGGCGCTAACACAGTTCTTATCGGTACTTAAAGGAATAGAAATATCAATGGGTTGAAAAAAGTCAACTTTGTATTCTTTCCCTCTATGGAATATGGTCGCGATCATTATAATGCCTCTTTTAAAATCTCTAACTTCATTCCCCTTGATCCTTTTATTAAAATGGTTTTATCTTTTATTTTTTCCTTCTTTAAATAATTCAAACACTCCGCTGTGTTTTCAAATCCGGTAAATTTACCAGTATTGGCGCGTCCAAATTCAGGACCAATAAGTATAGTGTTGGTTAAATTATTTTTAACCAGCAGCGAAACAATGGTTTTGTGTTCTTCGTAAGAATAATCACCCAGTTCAAACATATCGCCGAGTATCAATAATTTATTTTTATCGGGAAGAGCGATAAAATTGTCGATGGCCGCTTTCATACTGGAAGGATTAGCATTGTATGCATCCAAGATCAAGGTATTATTGTCGGTTTTTTCTAACTGCGAGCGGTTCATCTCGGGAATATAATTCGAAAGCGCCTCGTTAATGGCTTTTTCACTAACCTTAAAATAATTTCCAATACAGGCCGCTGCCAACAGGTTAATGAAATTATAATGACCAATAATATGTGTTTTTACTAGTGGCAATGTTTCCCATTCGTTATTTCCCGAATTTTTTCGCCATTTGAATGAAACAAACTCATTGGTGTTAAATGGTCTTCCTAAAATACTGCAGTTGGGATTTTGTCCATAAACTATCTTCTCAATATTTCCGGCCAGTTGCATTAAAGTTTGATCATCGCCATTAATGAAGACCTTACCTCTCTTTTTTTCAATAAAACGGTATAATTCACTTTTTCCTTTTTTCACACCTTCTATTCCACCAAACCCTTCTAAATGCGCTTTGCCAATATTGGTTATCAAGCCAAAATCGGGTTCGGCAATATTCGAAAGCATTTCAATTTCTCCCTGGTGATTAGCCCCCATTTCAATAATGGCCATTTCGTGCTCGCCAGTTATGCTAAGCAAAGTAAGAGGTACCCCAATGTGATTGTTTAAATTACCAATGGTTGCCAGTGTTTTGTATTTTTTGCTCAGCACGGCATGTATCAGTTCCTTGTTGGTAGTTTTTCCGTTACTTCCAGTAATTCCAATAATAGGAATGTGAAGTTGCTTCCGATGGTAATTCGCTAATTTTTGCAAAAGGGTAAGAACGTCATCTGTATAAAAGGTATTTTTAGCGGTTGCGTATTTTTCTTCATCAACCACCGCATAAGCGCAACCACCCTCTAACGCTTTTTGCGAAAATTCGTTGGCGTTAAAATTTCCGCCCTTCAAACAAAAAAAGATGGAACCCTTGATCAATTTCCGGGTATCGGTACAGATCTTTTGTTCACATTCAATAAATGCCTGATATAGATTAAGGATGGAAACTTTTTGTTGCATGATCTATTTGTGCTCAGTAAAACTGCTGATGGCTATGATCTGGATCTTTCGTTCAGAGGCAGCGTAAGGACTATACACCGAGTTTTTCACGTCCTTAACATCGTCACTCACCTTACTTACCGGTAACTCACCAATGTCTTCGTCGGTAAACAAGATAGAACCTTCCGTTTCATTTTTATTATCAACATACTTTACGAATACACCATTCTCGTATTCCATAAAATAGTTCCGCAAACTACTAATGCGTCGTTTGGCCAAATTAACGTTGTAATCGGTGCTGGCCAATGGACTACAAAATCCTTTCATGGTTATTTTTACTTTTTCGCCCCGTAACAAAACGCTTTTTAGAAGCGTGGCAAATTTATCCAGATCGTGCATTCCTGCGTCTACGCTGTCCTCAAAAAAATTGGTAATGCGATTCTCTGCTTGTTCTTTTTGTTCGTCTTTTAACCCTGCGGTATATTCTTTTAAATAGCGGGGTTTAAGGATCTGATAATCATCGTATGTTTTTTTGTAATTCTTTTTTGTGGTGATGGCTTTGGTGCGCGGATCTGGTTCGTCATTATGGAAATACAATGTTAAAGGTACCAGCACTTTCATTTGTTCAATAATGTGTTTGGTGGTATCAATAGGTTTAGGCGGTTCGTAAAGAGAAGGGATGGTGAAGCGGTAAATATCATTGCAGCAGCTTTGCTTTTCTTCAAAATAAGAACCGATACGATTGGAAGAAAGATACGCTTTGTCCTTATGAGAGTTAATGCTATAGTAAATGTCATTGTAACTGCTGTTGATGGGATAACCCGCGTTCGCCGGCTCGCCAAAATCACCATTCTTATATTCACTTTTAAAAATATCAAATCCGCCTAAACCTTTATGCCAGGTACTACTAAAGTACAAGGTGTTTATTTCTTTCACGAACCATGGTGTGATTTCATCTTCCAACGAATTTATTTTAGGTCCAACGTTAACTGGTGTTTCAAAATTTAGAGCCGAGTCAAATGGGGCATACCAAATATCCATGCCTCCCTGACCGCCACCGCGGTTGCTGCTAAAAAATAATAATTCCTTACCGCCATATTTACCATAAACTCGCGCTGTAGCAGTATCTGTAATTTTAAATCTGCCAACGCTGGGTTGTGTGGTGTTTATGCCGGGTAAATTTATTGGATCGGGTAAAGGTTTTAATTCAGACCAGCGTTTATCTTTATATTCCGAAAAATAAATAAGACAGGTATATTCCACGAGGCTTTTAGCGGTACAACGCGATACAAATATCTTTGTAAGATCATCGTTAAAAGCAGTATTGGCATTGTGAATGCCGTTAGCGTTGAACAAACTGTCGAGGGCCTTGGCTTTTTCCCAATGTTCGGCCAGTTTTCGTGAAGTGTATAATTTATTAAAGCCAATATTATTTATGTCTTTTTTATTTTTTCCATCGTCGCGAAGCGAGGAAAAGAACAGAACACTGTCCAATTCAAATGGCGCGTATTCGCTCACCTTACTGTTTACCATACTGTCGAGGTGTTCTACAATTACATTTTCCGGATTTTTAATTAGGATCATAGCCAGATCACAGGCATCGGTCTCCTGTTTTGCTTTGGCGGACATTTGCTTTTTTTTCGGGTCTTTACTATTGCGCTGTTTCTTGTAGTACTTGTCAAATAATTTTTTGGCTTCTTTATATCGCGCTTTACTTTTTAAAATAGAACCCATCCAAAAAGCGGTTTCTGTATAAACTTTTCCGTTGTCTTTTTTTAAAACCTTTTCGTACCAGTGATAAGCAATATCATAATCGTAATTTAAGCGCGAAGCATCGGCATAGGCGTTTTGATAAGAGATCTCCGTAGAATCTATTAAAATAAGTTTGTTGTAATACTGCGCGGCCGAATAATAATCTTTTTCGCGCATACTTTTGTCGCCTTCGGTAAGAAGGTATTTTTTAGATTGGGCCTGAATAGAAAAAACAGAGAAACAAAAAAGCAGGGATAAAAGATATGTTGGTTTTTGAAAGCTCACAAATTTTACATGAATACAGGACAAACGCGTTTCTTAGCAACAAATGGAACAAATTTTTTGAAAATGTGTGTCACGTAAATTTCAAAACCACCTTTCACATTTGTAGCGGCCCTGAATTTACTGGTGTTAAGATCGTAGCTGATCCCACCAATCGTGCTTTTATAAGAGTATCCTAATCGTGCGATCACTGCGTCCTTTACCCGAAAATACAAACCTGCCGAAATATTATTATTGAGATTGGCGTCCAACACATAGGCCAATTGAGCGCCGGGAATTAGCTCGTTGTATTTACCCTGATGGGTGTACCATAACTCAGGTGTAAGTAATAATTGAGGATTGATCCGCGTGGCTAAACTCGCGTAATTGGCCAGCTTTGTATCTAAACGACTGGTAACATTGGTTTGATAAGTAATGTTTGGATTGGTAAGATGGTTCAACGAAAAAGCATAGGTTAATTTGGTAAATTGTGAGAACGAGTATTGTGCCGCCATCCCTAAATTAACGTCGCCGTAATAGGTGCTTGTTTGTGCAAATAATTCGTTAGTAGATAAACCACTATTGTAACCAATACCGTCAAATTGCGAATCGAAGGTCATTTTGTTGTAATCAAAGCCCAACACACTTAAACCAAACGACATTCCTAAACTCACGATCAAAGACGAATCGCGTTTTGGTTTGTGGATGTAAGAACCGGTAAAATAAAATTGATTGGTTTTGTAATTAGCATATCCTGCTTTATCTGAATTAATGATAACACCAAGTCCAACACAGTCGTTCACCAATTTTTTAGGATAAGCGCGCATATC
>JBGASH010000291.1:0-2994 GCA_044229775.1 Bacteroidia bacterium | reverse complement strand
TTCTTCGACTTCAATGAAGCTAAAAGATCCAATTGATTATCTCCGATATAAACGTTCTCTTCAACATAAGCCGCTTTTAAAATAGGCTTATCGTCTTTTTTGCGGAATTCTTTAATGGCTTTCGCCGGTGCGTTCGCTGTTTCGGTAAACATTAAAGCTGTTTCTCCTTTTAATGCAGGGATTAACTCAGCCATTTTACTGTCGTTAGCACGTTCAATTGCTTTTTTAAGCAACGTGTTCTTAACAACCGTAACGCTTACTTTTTTATCAAAGCACACTTTACGAAAAGCATTTACTTTTTCAACCGTTAACGATGAACAATCGGCTAAATAGATCTTGTTGTTAGCGTTTAAGCGCTCAACCAACTGATCTATCACTTTTGTTTTTTCTGTCTTATTCATTAGCGGTATTATTTAATTAGTTAAATACTTTGGTATCAATGGTAATACCCGGACTCATCGTGCTGCTCATGGTTACTGACTTTACGTAAGTACCTTTAGCAGATGACGGCTTTAATTTTAAGATAGTTTGTAAAACTTCGTTAGCGTTCTCAGCAATTTTAGTTGCGTCGAAAGAAGCTTTACCAATGCGGGTATGAATGATACCTGCTTTGTCAACTTTAAAATCAATTTTACCGCCTTTTGATTCAGTTACGGCTTTACCAATTTCCATGGTTACAGTTCCGGTTTTTGGGTTTGGCATTAAACCACGAGGGCCTAATACGCGACCTAAAGCACCAACTTTACCCATTACTGAAGGCATAGTGATAATTACATCCACATCTGTCCAACCACCTTTAATTTTTTCGATGTATTCGTCTAATCCAACGTAATCGGCCCCTGCTGCTTTGGCTTCTGCTTCCTTATCGGGAGTAACAATAGCCAGAACGCGCATGGTTTTACCCGAGCCGTGAGGCAAGGTAACTGTACCGCGTACCATTTGATTAGCTTTTTTTGGATCAACTCCTAAACGGATCGCAAGATCCACAGACGAATCAAATTTTGTAGTGGTAATGTCCTTTACCACTTTTGAAGCGTCCGCAACGGAGTAAGCTTTGGTCTGGTCGAAATTTGCCAGAACTGCTTTTCTTTTTTTAGTCAACGTTGCCATTTTAAGCTAGTTTTTGGTTTATAATTAATTTACTTTTTTTGCTGCCGGTGCATCTCCGGTTACGGTAATACCCATACTACGAGCAGTTCCTGCTACCATACGCATTGCACTTTCAATTGTAAAACAGTTCATGTCTACAATCTTATCTTCTGCAATTTTTTTGATCTGATCCCAAGAGATCGAACCAACTTTTTTACGGTTGCTTTGTCCAGAACCTGCTTTAACTTTAGTAACCTCCATGATTTGCGCTGCAACGGGCGGACGTTTAATAATGAAATCAAACGTTTTATCGATGTAAACATTAATGATAACCGGTAATACTTTTCCGGGTTGTTCGGCAGTTCTTGAATTGAACTGTTTACAGAACTCCATAATGTTAACACCTTTGGCGCCTAATGCAGGACCAATTGGAGGCGACGGGTTAGCAGCTCCACCTTTTATTTGCAACTTTACAATTGCTGATAACTCTTTTGCCATTTTTTATCTGTTTTATTTGTTATGTGATAAAGTCAAGGTCTCACCACTTGCTTTATCTTTTTTTTATTGTTGGCTTCTGGTTCTGGTTCCGTTTTACCGGAGATTTACTTTGAGTTGGAAGCAGCAAAGCGCCTCATCCCAAAACCGATCCACCTTCAATTCTTTTATTCTCTTTCAACTTCACCGTAATTCAATTCAACGGGCGTTTTACGTCCGAAAATTTTCACGGTTACTTTAATTTTCTTTTTCTCTTCGTTCACTTCTTCAATGATACCATTGAATCCGTTGAACGGCCCATTAATAACTTTAACTGATTAGCCAACCACATAATTAATGGTAACAGTTCCTTCAGCTTCGGTTAACTCATCTACTTTACCTAGGATGCGGTTCACTTCTGATACACGCATTGGAACAGGTTCTCCTCCTTTTGTTTCGCCAAGGAATCCGATAACACCTGTGATATTTTTTATCACATGGGTGATCTCACCTGCTAACAACGCTTCGATCAAAATATAACCGGGATAAAAAGAACGTTCTTTTGCTACTTTTTTACCATTACGTATTTGAATTATTTTTTCGGTAGGTATTAATACCTGCGAAACGTAATCGTTAAGCTTTAAACGGTTAATCTCAACTTCGATATATTGTTTTACCTTTTTTTCCTGCCCACTTATAGCGCGCACCACGTACCATTTTTTGGCCGCTGTTGCTATATCCTGTTTTACTTTGGTTGCCATTTTTGCAGTATTTTAATTATTAAAAATTATTTACCATTTGATAGGCAAGTTCCATTAATTTGGCAAATGCTGAATCCATAGCAAATACAACCAAAGCAATAATGATGGAGGCCGTCATTACCACAAGGGCGCTTCCCTGTAATTCATTCCATGTTGGCCAGCTCACTTTGTTTACCAACTCGTTGGTGGTTTCTTCAAAGTATGTTCCTATTTTACTCATGTTCTTTAGTTTTTAGTTTGGAGTTCGGAGTTCGGAGTATCGCTTTTTCTACGAACTACGAACTAAAAACTCCCAACTTCTTTTGCACGGGCGGAGAGATTCGAACTCCCATCAACGGTTTTGGAGACCGCTATTCTACCATTGAACTACGCCCGTAAATTGGTTCAATGTTGATGTTTAGTTTAATTACCGAAGCAAAAATCTCCAAAAAATCTGCCTCTTTAAAAACAGCAAAATGGCTTCCTGAAAACAGGAGCCATTTTGCTTATATTATTTAATGGCAATTAAGCTAATATTTCAGTTACCTGACCTGCACCAACTGTACGTCCACCTTCACGTATCGCGAAACGTAAACCTTTGTCCATAGCAATTGGGTTGATCAAATTAACACTGATGGTAACGTTATCACCAGGCATAACCATTTCGCGTCCTGATTCTAATTCAATTTCT
>JBGASH010000021.1:0-24835 GCA_044229775.1 Bacteroidia bacterium | reverse complement strand
GGTAAAGTTTATATCCGTTACAGTATAAACGCGTTTAATTCGCAAAAAGACCTCGATGTATTATATAACGCTTTAAAGGAAATTAAAAAAGAAGGAATCTTATTAAACTAAAACACATGAAAAAAGTAATTACATCAGCCAACGCGCCAAAACCTATTGGGCCTTATAGTCACGGCAATTTAGTTCCGGCAGGAAACATGTTATTTGTTTCGGGACAAGTAGCAAAAGATGCTAAAACCGGAGAACTCACTTTGGGCGACATTAAAAGTGAAACAAAAAAAGTAATGGAAAATGTTAGTGCGATATTAACCGAGGGTGGAATGGATATTAGTCATGTGGTAAAGACTACTATTTTTTTAAAGGACCTCAACGATTTTGCAGCGGTTAATGAAGTGTATGGTTCTTTTTTTAGCGGAAATTATCCGGCACGTGAAACCGTTCAGGTAAGTCGCTTGCCACTAGACGTTAATGTGGAGATTTCTGTTATCGCGGTAAAATAAAATGTTTCGCCGCACCATCGATCTATACAAAACCTCTTTTAAGGGTCTCTCACGACAAACCTGGCTCCTTTCAACTATCATTCTTATTAATAGAAGCGGTACCATGGTGTTGCCATTTATGACCTTGTATCTTACAGGCAAAACAATGCACCGAAGTTTAAGTGAGGCGGGAATTGTGGTGAGTTTATGGGGACTGGGTTCTATTGTTGGCGCATACTTTGGGGGAAAACTAACGGATAAGATCGGTTTTTATAAAGTACAAGTTATGACCTTGGTAATGGGTGGCATTATGTTCATGGTGCTTGGTCAGATCAGATCGTACCCTTTAATTTGTTTTTTCACGTTTATTTTAAGTATGGTTAACGAAGCGTTTCGTCCAGCCAATTCATCGGCGGTGGCATTTTACAGTTCGCCCGAAAACCGAACGCGATCGTACTCGTTAAATCGCTTAGCCATTAATTTAGGTTGGGCTGTTGGAACATCAATAGGCGGTTTGCTAGCTGCTATAAATTACGAATTATTATTTTGGGTGGACGGGTTAACAAACATTTGCGCCGCCGCAACCCTTATTTATTTTTTAAAACCTGTAAAAAAACCGGAAACGGAAGAAAAAATTGTTACCGAAAAAATTTCCGATGTGCGATCGGCTTACAAGGACCGCACTTATCTTAAATTTATTTTTTTACTCACCATTTTTGGATTGTGTTTTTTCCAGATGTTCACTACCGTACCAAAATATTTTAGAGATGAATTGTTGTTAAGTGAACGATTCATCGGATTGATCTTTGCCATCAACGGCGGATTGATAGTGCTGATAGAAATGGTTTTGGTGTATACCATAGAAGGAAAAAAACCGCACTTGATCTTTATAACATGGGGATTAATTATTTGCGCCATCGCTTTTTCTGTTTTACTTATTCCGGGTAATGCCAAGCTTATTTCATTAGTGATGATCCTTTTTATAACCGTTGGCGAAATTACTTCCATGCCGTTTATGAATTCGTATTGGTCGGGCCGGTCTAATGAAAAGAATCGCGGTCAGTATGCCGCGTTGTTCACTATAGCATGGGGCATTGGTCAAACATTGGGTCCTTTTTTGTCGGCCTTATTGGTTGACGCCACTAGTTTTACTGTCTTATTTATGGTGCTGATCTCGGTGCTTTTGATGGCTGCCCTGGGATTTTATATGCTTAATAAAAAATAAATTTTATTTGAGAAGTACCGCAAAGAATAAGCAAAACCTTATTAGTAATATGGGAATCGCTTTTTTTGTAAGCACATCGCCACTGGCAAAAAACCGCGGACCAATATAAACACAAACAAAACAAAAGAATTGAAATCCAAGAAAGGCGAGTCCGGCATTAAGTGTTGCAAAGTGTTTTAATTGTAAAACTATTTCACCGGCGTCATTCATAAATGATGTACTGAAGAACATCACCGGAATTAGCAACAAACAACGTATAACAGGATGTACTTCTTTCATATCGTTCTTTTTCATCAAATAGCGAATAGGGAAGAACAAACTTCCAAAAAGTAAATATCCGCAACCAAATAATACAATTACAGGACTAAGCGCCACCATGGTTGAATTGGGACCCGTGATGTAATAATTTCCCAATTTTAAAGAAGCCATGCAACACATTACACACATGGCAAAGCCAGAAACAAAGGTACCTGCTATGGTAAGGTACTTTGTCATTTTTGAGTACAGATCTCTGTTTTCTTCTGCTTGTTTTCTTGGAACGCAAAAAAAGCAAACAGTACCTATAATGGATGCGAGCAGTACCACCCAGGCCCCTTGTATGGTCATGCTATCAATTTTTGAAATATCGGCAGGAGAGGGTAAATTATTGCCGGCCCAATTTTCCATAAAGAACAATAAGAAGAACAACAGGAGGTCGGTGAGAGGGAAGACGTTTATGAGCTTTTGAAACAGCACAAATAAATGTAGGATTTTTTGGTGGGATAATGATTTTTCAGAAAGCTGGATTTCCACAAAAAAATCACCTAAAAAACACAACGTTTTTAGATTTTATACGTAAACCCTATAAGAAACCTTTACAACTTATAATATGTCGAAGCAGCATAATTATAAACTTACCGTTAAATGGACCGGTAACACCGGTAAAGGCACCGCCGATTATACGGCCTATGAACGAAGTCACGTTGTTTCGGTAAATGGTAAAAAAGACCTCAAATGCTCATCCGATTCACCCTTTAGAGGCGATAAAACAAAACATAATCCCGAAGATCTTTTATTGGCGTCACTTTCGGCTTGTCACATGCTATGGTATTTGCATATTTGTGCCGATGCAGGTGCGGTGTTTAGATTATATCGATAACGCCGAAGCGGAAAATGATACAAACCAGCAATGGCGCGGTTATTTTACGGAGGTGATTCAAATCCGGTGGTTATTGTCGCTGACGCCTCCATGACTTGAACAAGGCAAACGAATTACATAGCACACAGTTTTGCTTCATTGCCAATTCGTAAAAATTTCCGGTATATCATAAACCAATGGCCATTGAGGCTAAAAGAACAACAAAGCGCTTAGAGTTCTTTCTGTTTATTTATTTTTACTTAAATTTAAGTTCAAAATTGTACGATGGCTAATAACCAGAAAGAGTGCATCTTTCTTTTAATTAAAAAACTACAAACCGAGACCCAAAAGTTCAAAAACGTCGAGCATACAGGATGGTCAGGAACATATAGCATATTGATTAGTTTAAAGTGAAATTGAAAAACAGAGTATGATGAAGAAAGTATTTGCAGCAAACTCAACAAAACGCAGCCTCAGTTAAGCCGTATAAAAAATTACCTTTTCGAAAAAGTGGTTGGTGTTGGATAAGAGATCCCATCAGGATGAAATTGCTGTATTCAATCTTTTTAAAGTCATTTTGATACTTTCATTAACATCGATCTGCCCGATCTGGGATATAAATATTTGCCGGACGCTAAAAAATTCGCCATCCAATATTCGCGTAATGGCTATCTGCATTATCAATAATAAAGAGATCAGCGAGTATTTTAAAAGCAATAATAAGCTAAGCGAAAAAATAATAAAGGATTTTAACGTGAACGAGGGCATTGCCGTTGATCTTTTTAAAGATAATTACGAGATCACGGCCAATAATTTAAAAGAGCATATCCACAGAAAGCATTTTATTTATATTACGCCTAACGAAAAAGTAAAGGTAAAGGACACGCCGCCTAAAAACATGGAGAACGATAGTCTTTTAGAATTAAATTATTATGAATACTTAAAGAACGGGTATTATAATAAAGGCGATCTGTTCAATGCCATCATTGTTTCGGCCAATATCATTGAGCATGTTTTAAATAAGAAACTCAATCCAAACCTTTTTTTTAAGAACCTCAGTGTTTTATTTGACGAATTGTTAGTTACCAAGCGGCTCAAAGAATTCAAGTTCTTCGAAAAGAAAGTAATTTCTTTTTTTTAATTCATTTACCGAAACACAAAAGATCCATTTTAAGGCCGAGTATACTTTTTGCCTTTTTAAATGCCGCTATTATATAGGCGTGGCCAACAGGGACTACGAACAATTAAATAAAACGGTTAATGATTACGCAGAAGTTTTTATGAACGAGCAAAAACTCTCTAATCAGTTATTCTTTTATTATTTATGTTACGCGCACATTCAGTTTTGTAACGGGAATGATAAAGAGGCGCTTAAATTATTGTCGTATTTTAGAAATACGGAGGTTAACATTGAACCCCACCTGCAATACGAAGCCGGTATTTTGGAAGCGGCTATTCGGATCAGCAAAACCGATTCGGATACATTAATTGAAAGTCAGTTAAGATCACTCAGTAAATTCTTAAATAAGATCGATGGTGAAGTGGAATACGAAAAATTATCGGTAAGCTGTTTGAATAAACTTAATAGCGGACAGGAAGAAAAATTAAAAAAAGGTTTAGAAGAGATCCGGAAGGAGTTCTTATCGAAAGAAAACGCGCGCAAACGCGCATTCTATAACTTTAACGTATTGTGTTTTTTAGAAAGTGCTTTGCTTCGGAAAAGCTATAAGGAACTTTATTTTACGGTTCCAAAATAATAACCGCCAGTTTAAATTTAAAAATACCTTTTTCGGTTCTTTTAAAAGAAGCCTTTAATTCAACATGGCATTTTTGTTTTAAAGTAAGAAGACCTAATCCCGCTCCAATCGCGTTTTCGTGAAGGTCTTTTTTAAGGGCATGTATAAAAAGCTGGTTCTTTTCATCTTTACCTGCCTTATTAATAGCGTTAATTCTTTCTTTTAACGGCTCCACATGTTTATCGAGAATATAATTTTCAAACTCCAGCGACCGTATTTTGTGGCGTGAACCAAGGGTTTTTACCGAACAGTTCTTGTCCGATAAAGGGTTCTGATCATAATAATTAATAATGTTAGTGATGCACTCATCCAATATATAGCGTATCTTTTTACGAAAGGCAGGCGATTCTTCCAGCAAGCCATCCGATACCAAAACCTGCTTTATAATAGTAAGTTTAACAGGGAAGTTAACGATACCTTTAAATATATATAAGGCTTTATGGGTAGCAAGTACCATGTGTGTGTGATTATACCCCAAAAGTAACCTACTTATCTATATATATAAAACCTAAAATAGGCCTTTTTTTACGTCGTTGAGCTTCGGGCATCCTTAAAAATTGTCCTAAAATGGGGTTTTTTAAAAAAGTCCTTTTTAAGCCCAAATTCAAAAAAGTATGAGTGAACCGCTTTTTTAAGCGAGTAAAGCGGTTACTAACGTAAAAATCGGCCCAATATGGTTTTGATTGCGGCTTTTTACCGCCATAAATTTGTATCATAAAATTATTAAAGACATGAAAAAGTTAGTTTTAAAAGCAGTTGTAACAGTGATGATGTTGAATGCCGCAGGTTTAATGGCACAGTATACCCCTCCAACATGGGGATGGGCTATTAGCGGTTCAAATACCGGCTTTTATTCTTTTGCCGAAGGTGTTAAATGCGATAATGCAGGTAATATATATACGCATGGCCGTTATGCCGGTACTTTTAACTACGGTGGGTTATCGGTTAGTGGTGGTGGAGCAACTCCAATTTTTAACGCTAAATTAAATGCAGCAACCGGAGCAGGTATCTGGCTTAAAAAAGCATTTGCAACCGGCGGTTATGATTATCCTTACGGATGTTGTTTAGATAAATCGGGTAATTTTTACTGTACCGGTACCTCTAACAGCGCATCTTCTGGTATTTATTTTCAGGGTAACTCTTCGGCAGGTGTTTCAACAATGGCTAAAACACTTCCTCCTTCAGGTTCTGGCCGCGGGGTTTGTGCCGATGGTGCGGGAAATATTTTTACAACAGGATGTTTTTCTACCCCGTTCAATTTTGGAACCGGCGTTATTACGCCTGCAGGAAGCGATATGTATCTTGTAAAATATAACTCTACCGGAACAATTCAGTGGGCTGTTAAGGGTGGTGGTCCTGGTGGCGATATGTCTTGCGGTTGTGTTTGCGACGCTGCAGGAAACGTTTATGTGGTAGGTGGATATAATGGTACTTGTTCTTTTGGAACTATTAACCTTCCTGCAAGTGGTGCTTATTCAAATATGTTTATTGTAAAATACAGTCCAACCGGTACGCCAATCTGGGCAACTTACGGTACTAACGCCGGGATCTTAAATGGTTCGTGGTGGGAAGATAATGAGATCGCTATTGATGCTTGCGGATATCTTTTTGTTGCAGGTCACTATCATGGTAATGCTTCTTTCGGCGCTATTTCTTTAACCAACTCAGGTTTGGATGATGGATTTGTTGCAAAATTTGATTCAAACAATGGTGCTTGTCAGTGGGCACAAAGCATGGGAGGTCCTGCACAAGATCAGGCCGTATCTGTAGCGGTTGATGATGACGGTGACGCTTATGTTACAGGTTATTATTCAGGTCCAATTGTATTCAGTAACACAGGCGGTTTCTCTTTAGGGACTACTTCTCCTGTAAATTCATTCGTAGCAAAATATTGTGGTGGTAACGGCGCTCTTGTTTGGGCTCAGCGTATTACAGGAACCGGTTCAGCAGGTGTTTCTGCCGGCGGAATTGCAGTTGACAATTTTAAAAATTCATACGTTATTGGAAGCTACGGTGCAGGTTCAGCGGTAATGGGTTCATCAACCTTACCTGCCACCTCCGGCCCGGTTGGATTTGTTTTTACAACACGTATCAATGCCGGTAACAATTATACTATCGCTCCTACATTACCAACAGTTCTTTGTTCTGGTGCCTGTACCACTATTCCTTATACAGCTGTTGGTCCGTTTTTAGGAACCAACACTTTTAGCGCACAACTGTCTGATGCTAACGGTAGCTTTACTTCAACACCAATTACCATTGGTACTCTTAATTCAGCTTCTTCGGGCGTTATTAATATCTGTATTCCTGCAAGTGTTGCGCCGGGTACAAAATACAAGATCCGTATTGTGTCAAGCGCGCCATCATACTGCAGCAAATTTGATTGCATCAATACTATTACTATCAGCACAGGACCAGCAGTTACATTAAGTAATAGCGGCCCGGTTTGTGTTGGAAAACCATTAAGCTTTACCGGATCAAATGCGGTGACTTACAGCTGGAGCGGTCCTAACGGATTTACTTCAACTTTACAAAATCCAAGCATTACCGTAACAACCAGTAATAATAATGGTACTTACACTTTAACTGTTACGTCTGCAAACGGTTGTAAAAATTCTGATTCAACCAAAGTAGTAATCAATCCACTACCTACTATTAAAATGAACGCTCCGGTTGCTTGTTTAAATCAACCTATCAATTTAACAGCACTTGGCGGATTAAATTTTACCTGGAGCGGTCCTTTAAGTTTTACCTCTTCTTCTCAAAATCCGGTTATTCCAAATGCAACTTTAGGTATGGTAGGTAACTATACCGTAACTGTAGCCGATGCTAACGGTTGTGTAAGCTCTTCGGTTACGGCTGTAGCGGTTAATCCTTTACCAACACCTTTTGCAGGAAATAATAGTCCGGTATGCGCTCAGCAAACTTTGAACCTTAATGCAGCAGGCGGTACGTCTTACAGCTGGGCAGGTCCTAACGGATTTACTTCAACTTTACAAAATCCAACATTGGTTAACGCTACTACTAACAATTCGGGTAGCTATACTGTAACCGTTATTGATAATAATAAATGTTTTGCTACCGCTACTGTAGCAGCTATTGTAAACGCGTTGCCTCAACCTCAGATCATGTCGAGCAATAATAAAGGATGCGCTCCTTTATGCATGACCTTTACCGCTACCAACAACGGCACCATTAAAAGTTGCGATTGGAAATTTGATGATGGCGGGTCTGATAACAACATTAACACCAGCCGTTGTTTTAATATTGCCGGACAATATACTGTAGCAGCAACGGTAACCGATAATAACGGGTGTGTTTCTTCTACAACTTACAGTTTAGAAAGTTATCCTGTGCCAGTGGCCGATTTCAATTATGCGCCAATTAAACCGCTTGTAAATACAGAGGTTAATTTTACAGATGCTTCTCATGGCGCTGATATTAAAAAATACGATTGGTATTTCACTAACCAACCAAAGCCACACTCTAACTTACAAAACCCAACTTATATTTATACCGAAGCAGGTACTTACGGTGTTGCAATGGTTATTACCAGCAATCATGGTTGTATGGATACCATTGTAAAGAACATTATTGTGGGCGAAGATTTTGAAGTGTTTGTTCCAAATGCCTTTACGCCAAATGGTGATGGGTTGAACGATGTATTCCAACCAAAAGGATACGGTTTCTCTAAATACGAATTGCAAGTGTTTGATCGTTGGGGCGAAAAAGTATTTGCCAGCAACGATGTTACTCAGGGATGGGCTGGTAATTACCAAAAAAGAGGCGATAATGTGGTAGAAGAAGGTACTTACGTGTGGAGAATCACTTTAACAACTGTATTTGGAAAATCAAGCGAGTTAACCGGTAACGTTACCGTAATGAAATAAGAATTGTTTTGCTGAAAAGAAGAAGGGCAGCCTCAAAATGGGCTGCCTTTTTTGTTTTTAAAAGATCTTAGAGATTTAATTTAAACCCCAACACCGTAATATCATCTGTTTGCCTGTAAGGTCCGCGCCATTTTAGGTGTTCTTCATTCAGTGTTCTCAACTGAACATCCATACTTGTTTCTGAATGCTTGCTGAGCAATTCTTTAAAGTTCTTATACAAATATTTTTTAGCCCCTTCGCCACCTTTTTGATCGTAATAACCATCGGTAAATAAATAGTACAACCAATTGTTTGAGATCTCAAAACCAAACGAGGTGTATTTTTCGGAGGAGTAGGCGAGGGTAGATTTTTTAGGTTTGAATTCTTTTAATTCGGTTGGTGTTTTAATTAATAACGGATGATTGGTGCTGCAAAAGGAAGCGGTTTTTGTTTTTTTATTGATCACCAATAGCGAAACATCCATTCCAAATTTCGCACCGTATTCAAAATCGTTGGTGGCAAAAAAACCACTTTGTACCCGGGCATTCAATTCGTTCATATAATCGGCGCTATCTTCCGACGTGACCGCTTCAAAGACTGGCTGCAATAACGAGTTAGCGTGCAAGGTCATCATAGCGCCCGATGTGCCGTGGCCCGTGCAATCGATCACTGCTACAAAGAGCTGACTTTTATTTTCTTTTATAAAATAAAAATCGCCGCTCACAATATCCTTTGGCAGGTACAATAAAAAATGTTCGCCCAAATGATCTTTTAGTTTCTCTTTTGAAAAAAGGATCTCGTCTTGTATGATCTTCGAAAAATTGATGCTATCGGTGATCTGTCGGTTCTTGGTAAGAATGAGTTCGCGCTGTTCTGATACCAATTTATTTTTGGCATTGAGTTTTTTATTGAGCGAAAAAAGATAAAACAAGAACACACAAAAAATCACAATTGAAATTACCGAGATCACAAGTAAGGTGTTCTTTACGCGGAGTTGATTTTTTTCGGCATCCAGCTCAGCCGATTTTAATTTGCTTTCGGCCTCTACCTTATTGTATTCAATTTCTTTTCGGTTAAATAAGAAAATGGCCTTTAACGTTTCATTCTTTTTACGGGCCTCTAAAATATAGGCGGAATCCTGCAAGGCCACGATCTTGTTTTTTAATTCCAGCGAATAGCCGGGCTTTGTTTTTTCAAAATAATTCGATTCCATTTTTAAGGCGTTAATAAGCAAGGTAATGTTCTTTGATCCCTGGGCATAGAACTTGGCTTTATCAATGATCTCCGAAAATTGCTGAACGCCTTCGTTGAGCGCGATCGAAATTTCGGCCATTGACATATAATGGTTATGCAAATTAAAGGAAGCCCAGAATTTTGATCCGCCCGGAAGCGAATCAAATTGCGCCTTCGAATCTTTACGATCAAGGGCAAAACGATGATAATGCGTCATAAACTTTTCTTTGCAAAGCAAATAGTCATTTCTATTTTTTGTTTTGCGTGCCCTAAGTAAAAGTGCGTGGCAAATATTTCCTGAGGCGAGATCGGTGCCGCCGCCATCAGAGCCTTTAGAATAAATATCGTATGCTTTTTGTGCGTAAAATAAACTCAACGAATCATCTTGTTTTTTCAAATATAGATCGCTGAGGTTAACATAATTATTGGCGGTAAAAACAGAAATAATGCCTTTGCGCTTTGATAAGATCATATTTATTTCAAGTGCTTTAAATAAATTGCTTTCGGCGTCTTTAAAATCTTCGGTACCTAGACTTAATTCATACAGATCGGAATACGTATTACCAATGGTTTGATAGCAGCGCTGAATGAAAACAGAATCTTTAACTTCTTTTGCCAGCTCAAGGGCTTTTATTAAATAGGAAAGTGTTTGATTATAGTTTTTATAGAACTCTAAATGAACAACGCCAATATTAAAATAGGTTTGTAGTTGAAGGCGTTTGTTATTGGATCGGTTAGCGATCTCGGAAGCCTGTGCGCAAAGACCAAGTGTTTTCGAAACATCCTGCCAGGAGTTTCTTGCCTCACCCAATAAATTGCCAATGGTAGTCGAGTCATTTGATGGAGCACTTTTATCAGGCATCTCATCGGCGCAAAGCAGATTAACAACAATTGTAAAAAAAACAATTAAAAGGATCTTATGAATAGGACGCAACAGAAACATGCTTTATAAAAGTAAAAAATTTCTCACTATAAAGTGAATATTTGAGTATAAAATTTTGAAATACTCATAAAAAATATAACTTTGAATAAATATTCTGTCCAACTACATGGAACCCCTTTATATACAAAAAACAGATTCTAGTCCTTTGATCGATTTTAAACCAGGAGCAAAGGAATTTGTTATTGAGGGAGAATCGGCACCCGAAAACGCGCGATTGGTTTACCTGCCGGTGTTAGAATGGCTCGAGAACTACAAAAAAAATGCCACTGAAAAAAAAGGCAATGTTACCATTCGCTTCTCGTTCGATTATTTAAACTCCCTTTCTCTCAAATACGTTTACGATATCATCAAACGACTCGAAAGTTTTGTTGAGGCTGGCTTTACGCCTTCTGTTATTTGGGATCATATTAAGGATGATGAGGAAACCAAAGAGAACGGCGAGGAGTTTTCTAAATTAGTAAAGCTCGATTTCAAGATCCGTGAGCGCGCTTGAACAAAGGGATTGTTAAAACCCTAAAAAGGCCTAAATCCCTTAACCCTAAGGGTAAAAATAAAATTTAAAGTATTACCTGATTTTATTAAATTTGATTTCGCTTAATGCAAGGAACCGATAATAAAATAGGAAGCACCACGTTGTACACCCTTTTCAAGAGTTTCGAAAATTACTCTTTGAGTTATGTGTATAAAGGCATTTTTAATCCCACTTTAACCGATAAAATACTTTCCCTCACCGAAACCAATATGGCTATTACCGGTGAAGGATCTAAAACACAGAAAAAAGTATATTTTGTAATGGTAGAATCGTTACAAAATATTACCCGCCATCAGGACGTAACTCAGGATGAGGAGAATCAAGCTTTTTTTGTCGTGCAAAATAAAGGCGGCATTTACGATCTGGCCAGTGGTAACGTAATAGAAAAGGAACATATTGCCGATCTTAAGCTGAAGCTCGATAAGATCAACGCCATGGACTCCGCCCAGCTGAAAGAATATTATAAACATGTACTTGAAAATACCGGACTTTCCGTAAATGGAGGAGCGGGATTGGGTCTAATTGAAATGGCAAGGCGTTCGGGTAATAAACTAACCTACGATTTTGAGCGCTTAAACGATAAACTCTCTTATTTTTATTTCAGATCAAAAGTATCCGGCGACAGCGGGGAAAATGAAAGCAACCGTTTAAATGATGTAAAACTGCTTCACGAATTTGTTCAAAAAAATCATGTGAACATGATCTATCAGGGCGTGTTTACACACGATAACCTGAAGAGTTTGCTCACCATGACCGAAGGCAGCGTTGCCAAAACGGATAATGTGGCCTTTAAGAGAAAAGCGGTTAACGTAATGATAGAATTATTACAGAACATTTGTAATCACGCCGCCAATATAGACAAACAGAATGAAGGTAAGCCGGGGATACTGGTGGTTTCGGGTAACGAGCATGGCTGCAGTATCATGTCGGGAAATTATATCACAAAAAACACCGTTGATGCTTTCAAAACCAAAGTAGATAAAGTTAACAACAGTAATAATCAGGAGTTGGATGATCTGTATTCGGAGATCATTATGCGCGAACACGAACCGGGGCAAAAAGGCGCGGGCTTAGGATTTATAGATATGCGAATGAAAACCGGCAGTAAGATCGATTATTCCATTACGGAGGTTAACAACGAATTTTCTTTTATTTCAATAACTGTTTTTATCCCCTTTTAAATGGTTGATGAATTACGAATAGAAGCTACAGAAGATTCTCCATCGGTTATCTTTGAGAAAAAAAGTGGTAAACTTCATATTTCAGGGCGTTCTCTACCAGAGGATGCTTTTACTTTTTATGCTCCTATCATTGATTGGCTCATCACTTATTCTAATTCGCCAAACCTTCAAACAAGCGTTAAGTTCAACTTAGAATATTTTAATACCGCTTCTTCAAAACAGATCTATAAGATCGCAACCATACTTGGCGAACTGGCCAAAAAATATAAAGTGGATATTAAGTGGCATTACGACGAAGGGGATAAGGATATGTGCGATTCGGGTTTGCGTTTTTCAAAAATGACAGGTTTGCCTTTTGAATTGGTGAAGAATTAAATTCTGAAATTTTTCTATTAAAGTTTAAATCCCGCCACCAGCACATCGTCGGTTTGTTTGCGGTCGCCCTTCCAGTTCTCAAAAGCATCTTGAAATTCTTTGGTGGGATTTCCTTTTTCAAAATCAATTTTCAGGATCAGCTCTTCAAAATTACTTAACAGGAACTTGGTGTCTTTTGCTCCGCCAAATTGATCATAATACCCATCGGTGCTCATTACAATAAAGCTGCCGCTTTCGGGTGTAAAATCGTGTGTGGTAAATTGTTTTTGTGTTTGACCCATTCCGCCACCAACCGAAAAAATATCACCCTTCAATTCAGTGATCTTATTTTTAGTTTTAATGAACAGCGTATGATTGGCCGAGGCGTATTTTAATGCGGAGGTTTTTTTATCAATACAGCAAATGCTTATATCCAATCCATCTTCCTGTGTTTGCAGATCGCCTTGTTGCTGATGCAAGGCTTTCATCACTTCGTCGTTAAGGTGATGTAAAATTTGGGCAGGGTCGCTTATGTTTTGTTGGTTGATAATTTCATTGAGCAAGGTGTTTCCTATCATACTCATTAACGCACCGGGTACACCATGACCGGTACAATCGGCCACTATAAAAAAAAGCTTGTCTTTGTGTTCGGTGAACCAATAAAAATCGCCACTCACAATATCACGTGGCTGGTAAAACACAAAAAAATTACTCAGGTGTTGGTTAATGTTGTGTATGGGAGGCAGGATAGCATTTTGGATACGTTTAGAATAATTAATGCTATCCGTTATTTGCCGGTTCTTTGTTTCTATCTTTCCATAGGCCTCCGCTAATTTCAAATTAGCTTTTTTCTTATTGTTATATCCGGTTAACAAAACAAAAGCCAGTATAAGAATAAGTGCCAATCCGCCTATGGAAGAAAAAATAACTACCCGTTGTCGGTTAAGGCGAGCGTTCTGCACTTCATTTGCGGCATTAAGATGTTCTATCTCGCGGTCTTTTTGTGACGACTGATACAAGGCTTGCATTTGCTCCGTACTGCTGCGGTTCTTTTCGTTAATGAGCGAATCCTTTACGGAGTTGTAAATGTGTAAATATTCATCGGCTTGTTTGTAATCGCCTTTTTTCTCGTAAGCTAAAACCAACTGGTCGGCGGCATCCAGTATATTCCCTTTGTGTTTTATTTGGGTACTTAATTTAAAGCCTTCCAGTAAATAACCCATACCATCATTGAGTTTTCCGGTCTCACATAATATCTGACCAATTCTGATCAATGTGATAATATACCTTTCGTTCGTAGAGGTGGCACTATATTGCTGCTGAACACTGCGAAAATATTCGTAAGATCTTTTAAAGTATTCGGGCTTCCGTTCTTTCATCGCCATTTTCAAATACAATTCGCCCAAACTTAACGATACAAGCTGAATGCCGTTATAGTCGTTGGTGACCTTAGAATATACATAATAGGCTTTGTTATAACATTCTAATGCCTTTTCATAATTCTGACTTGAAACATAAGTACTGCCAAGATTGAGATACGAATTTTGTATTTGGGTAGCGGTGTCCTTTAATTCTTTTCTTAATTCAATACATTTTAAATGATAACTGATAGCCCGGTCAAAAAACGCTTTGTCGTTGGTGAGCTCGGCTTTTCCATTGTACATAGTGCCAAGGTTGCTGTAACAATTAGCAAGGCCTTCTTTATTATTTATTTTTTCAAATAGTGCGGCCGATTGCAAAGTGTATTCAATGCCCTTATCAAAATAATGCATACGGTTATAAAAAACGCCGATCTTGCGTAAACATAAAGCTTTCCAATTTTCGTTGGTAAGCGTTTCGCAATAATTTTTCATTTCTGAAAGTATACCCAAAATCGATTCCGGATCGTTGGCATAGATAAAACACAAATTACTATAAGAAACAATTTTGATGGAGTCGGAGGTAGAAGTATTTATGATATTTCTTATAGAATCTTCTCCGCGATCGCAAAACCCCTTATTAAAAGATAAAAGAAGAAAAAGTATTAAAACCCTTAATTTCATTATTTGGCGGTGGCCGAAAGATTTTTAGTGGAGAGCAATTTACCGGTCTCATCGAATGTTTTCCATTCGCCGGTTTTTTTCGGAACATGATCGCTCATTTTTTTAACTTTCTTTTCATTACCATCGGCATCAAAAACCGATTCCATTGTGTAACCTTTGGTCCAGGTGTATTGTCCGCTTTCTTTCACATTACCATTAGGATAATATTCCTCATACTTCCCAAATTGATAGCCGTTCTTATAGGTCACGGTTTTCTGTAGTTTTCCATTAGGGTCGTAATATTTCCACACACCTTCTTCCTCGTCGTTATTTTTTATACCCTCTTCTTTTATTTTTCCGTTAAGATAAAAGGCGGTATAAGGTCCGTTCTCTTTACCATTCACAAAAGTGGTTTGCCAGCTTTTTTGCAGAACCGTATCGCGGAATGTCCAAACACCCGATTGTTTTTCATTCTCATATTTACCCGTTGAGATGAGAACGTGCAAATTACTTCTATACATATGGTACTGGCTAAACTTTCCGTTCTTAACGCTGTCTTTTATTTCAAAAACTAAACTGTCTTTGCCACCCTCTTCATCGTTTTTTTCTATGGTATAATAAGTGCCGGTACCGTCGGTCAGGATCTGCTGATTGTTAGAAAGCCACATGTTGATGTAACGTTCGCCCTTAGCGGGATTGTGAAATATCTCGAGCATTTTAGCGCCGCTCATGTGCCAGTAGGTCCATAAACCAACAGGGCGCCAATATACCAGGCCTTTGTCTTTTAGGGTATCGGTCCACGATTCCTCGTAGCCTTTCCAATGAATTTTTCCGTTCATATAATAATCGGTATTTAATTCACGCTTTTGAGCGGAAACTTTTATTACCGAAAGTACTATTACTAAAAAGACGATGCGCTTTATCATAGTTATAAATTGTAGCTCAGTTATAAGGGATTAAAGGCCATTTATACCCCTACACGAAGCGGTTTTTAATACCTTAAACTTACGTATTTTTTTGAAATGATTTTATACGTTTTTTACCGGTATTTGCTATTATTTTGTACATTGCGGTTAAGCAAAATGGCCGTAAAACCTAGCATACTTATCTTTTTGTTTTTAAATGGTGTTGTCCTTTCCCAGGAAATTAAGAACGCCAATTACCTTGATCTTACAGTAAGTAAAACCGCTAAGGCAGCCGACGGGAGCGAATTGAATTATTATAATGTGGAGGGCACTAACCAACGAGCGTTACAGGGTAAAGAATTTATATTTTACAAAACAGCGGTTGAGGGAGCTGTTGGTGCCGTAGACGCTGCCTGGGTAAATAATCCTATTTGGAAACGACGCGATAATTGGAACTATGGAACCGATGCCACTAGCGGAGTATTTCGTACCGAGAAAATGGATGAATTGAAAAATCCGAACAAGTTCAACATAAAGAACACCATTCTTCCGGGAGAAAAAAACCCTTTATATAAATATTATCAGAATAAACTGGATAGTTTGTTCAACCCAAAAGAACACATCACTAACCCAAGGGAGTATACAAAAAAAATGCAGAGTTTTGAAAACACTTCTCCCAGGTTAGATGTCAATGTAAGGATAAACGATAATTTGAACGAAACCTCCATTTCAAAATTTGCTGAGCTTAAATGGACCTTGCCTGTGAAGATGGCCTATAAAGTTGTGCAAAGACGGGATTCCATCTGGTATTTTAAGGAAAACGTTAAAGATCAGAATTCGGATGATATGCGATTTCAAAAGAACACGGTATTCATTATTCTGGGTAATGCAAAAGACGTGATACTAAGCGAAGATTATGTGGCAGAGCTGGATGCGGATATCAGAAAAGTAATGGTTCCTTATTCTACTACAAATCCCTCCACCGCGCGATTGGATAACATCGTTATCGAAATTTCGGGTAATAACCAAAGCATCAAAACCTTTGCTGATAAAATTGACTGGAAAAAGTTAGAGAAGTTATTTAAGGCAAAATAAGTTCACATCAGCAGCCTTCCTTTTTATTTTTTCCCCCAGCATTAGGATCACCACCTTCTTTATAAACCTTTGATTCTAATTTTCTGAATTCCTTTGGAGGATTAGGTTGTGATAAAGCTTCTATTCCCTCTAATGCGCCTACATGTTTTGGATCTAATTTCAGTACTTCATTCCAACAATTTTTGGCTTTTTCGTATTTGCGCATTTTATAATACGAGCCCCCTAAATTATACCAGCCATCCGGATTATATTTATCCAAAAAAACTGCTTTGTTGAATTCGTAAGAAGCACTGTCATTTCTTCCTCTGTTTGTAAAATTATAGCCATCCTGTAAAAACATATTATACGTTACGATATAATAATTTTTTAAATAGGGATTATTAGGATAAAGATTTTCGGCCTGTTTCCAATAATACATCATTTCCTTGTGGCGTTTTAATTTGAAATACGACAAACCTAAATTAAGATAGCCATTCACGTAACGGGGATGAAGCGCCACAGCATGTTTTAAATAACCAATGCCTTTGTATAAGGCACGCTGCCGCATGGTGAGGTGTTGTGGATTATCGAATTTATCGCCTTGAAAGGGTAAAATGATACTATCCGATGTAAAACCGTTCTTAAATTCGTTATCAGCTACGATAATATCCAACTCATTATCTTTATAAGTGCTATAAGGCAAATTTCCTTTTTTACCTTCCGTGTTAAAATATTCAATATCGGCCAGATCTATCCAGCGTGCGCCCGCATTCCCTAAAACCAAAACCGAGTTGGGCGCAGTATGTACATCCTTTAAAAATAAAGTAATGTCATTTTTCCAATCCCAATTCCGCTCCCAGGTTTTGCAGCCGTATAAAAATATCACCACTGTTAATGATCCAAGTAATAACCACCGCTTCCCCGCAAATTGCAGGTTCTGTAATTTATCCAATCCTTCAATGGCAAACCAGGCTAAAGCAATGGCAAATCCTATCACCGAATAAAAAGCCAGGTGTTCGTTCATCATGAGCCCTGAGTTTATAAAATTACTGAACAATAGAAGGAAGCTGTAGTATGCGGCAATGGCAAATCCTAAAACATGACGCTTCATAATTAAACGCACGCCCAAATAGAGAAGCGTAAGGTTAAGTAACAGTGAGACCACAAAGTCGTAATCGGTAAAGTGACGGTACGCAACGCTATTATAAGAATAATCAGAAATAAGGGGATGGGGGAACACCATTAGCGAAAAATATTTTAGGAACACGTAAATTTTTGTGCAGAATTGTTCTTCGCCGTTGGCCAGTAAATACGGATTGTTCAATATTTCATTATCATTTACACCGGGTGCTGTAACAACAGCCGCCAACCGCATGGTCAAATACACAAAGAAGGAGGTGTATAAAACCATCATTAAAGTATTAAGATCTTTCTGAAAAAAAAGTTTTCTGAACAGAATAGCATTAATGCTAATGAAAATCAGAAACCCGGCTCCTATATACACATATTGATCAATGCTTAATGCTTTTTGTTGTATATCGAAACCAAACATGGCAATGGTAATAACAGTAAAAGCAATTGCCGGAAAGATAAGTTGTTTAAAATTGAAGTTGCTTTTATAGAACACATAAAAGGCAATGGGAATGAGGGGAATAAGCATAAAGGCGAATTCCTTCGACAACAGCGCCAAAAAGAACATAATGGCAGAAAGAATAAGCGAGGAAGTTTTTTTATTCTCAAGATAACGGAACGTGTATAAAAAAGTGAGGGCAATAAAGATCAGACAAAATATATCGGCGCGACCTCTTACATTAGCCACGTTTTCGGTATGTAAAGGGTGACACATAAAAATAAGCGCCGTTAAAAAAGCGAGGTCCTGGCGCTCTTTGAATAAATGATTCCTAAAAACGAAATACAATAACACGCAGGCTAAAATGTAGGTCCATACATTGTTAAAGTGCCGCATAAAGGCGCCCTTAACCTGGCAATCGATCTCATTGAATACGCCGTCTTTATTCAGATCTTCATCAGGATCCATTTTTCCGTTACCATTAATGTCGTAACAATTTTGTGGATACTGTCCATTGGGATAAGAACCGATGATCTGCTGTTCAATGGCAAAGCTGATAACCGATAAAGGCTGGTAACGTCCGCCGGTTAACTGATCGCTGGCATTCATACGCTTGTAAAAACTGGCATAAGAGTCTTTGGTGATAATATCGGGAATGCCTTTTACGCCTTTTATCACGTAGTCATTTTGATGAATGATGATGCCGTCGTCGAGCGCATATTCGTTATACAACGAGGTGCAATAAAAAATAAATCCTATCAATATCAAAACCAATACCGGTTGATTTTGACGGGTGAAAGGAAAATACTTAAAGGTGTTTTTTAATTCGGTAGTAGGAGCCTGTTCCTTTAGTTGTTGAGGATCTGCGGCAGGTATATTTTGTTCTTCCATAATTTATTTTTTAAATGTCGTTGTTATTTCGGGTAAAGTCGAGGCACTAACGAGAACTTCTCGACTGCGCTCGAAGTGACAAGGTTAATGTTCAGGCTTTGTTATTGTTTGAATACAGGTTAATGTTGGTGAGTTTAATAACGAATGGGTATTTGCTGCAACAGTGTTGGAATACTTTTGGTTTTTACAACTGGCAGGTTGATCGTAAATATAAAAAATGCACATGGCAATAATAAAAGTAGAGAGGCCCACCTGCACAAATTTTAGTTTAAGATCAAAAATAAAAGTCAGTATCGAAATAATGAAAGAAGGTTGTTGCGCTGTTTTTTTACGGAGCATTACTTTTTTTCGGGCCGTTGCCACCAATGACGGATCAGGTTCGTTAAGGGCCAATTCATCAACCGATAACTTTTGCTGCAGAAAATTTTCTAATTCTTTATTGGTTTCCATAGTCTTCAATTAACAGGATTAAATAGTTGTAATTTTTCTTCTAATACTTTTAACGTGTAGTGTAACCGTGATTTTACACTTCCTTCGGGGCAATTTTGAATAAAGGCGATATCTGTGATGGTTTTTCCTTCCTGATATTTTAAAATAAAGGCCTCTTTTTTTTCGGGACTCATCACATTCAATACCTCATCTAATCTGTTCCTAAAAAGTACCGCGTCCATTTTAGAAGCGGTTTTTAGGAAGGCATTTTCATCCGATATGCCACCGGTGTGTTTTAATTCTTCAGTGCTTTCGCTCACTATTTTCTTGTGCCGGTAGTAATTCTTACAATAATTAGAGGCAACAGAAAAGATCCAGGTTTTAAAAGAACGGGATTTGTCAAATTTTTCGGGCGCTTCGGCTATCTTTAAGAACACATCCTGTAAAGCGTCTTCAGCCACTGTTTTATCAAAATTAAGCATACGTATGAAATATCCCAGTAAGCGTTTAGAATAGCGTTTATAGATCTCATCAAATGCCATTTCCTCACCATTAGTAATAAAGTGCATTAATTCTTCATCGCTGTGAATTGAAAATTTACCCTTTGGCTGCATGTAATTTTGCGATAATTATGTGTTTTGGGTTATTTTCATTTCAGTTAATGACATAAGAATTGGCAATTTGTATAGCAGTACACACTAAACGTGCTAAAGTTCATATACAGGGTGAGGAAAGTCTTAAAAAATGTGAAAAGGCAGAGGGCCTCTTCATAAAGGAAGATTATTTCTTCTTTGGTTTGTCCTTGCCTTTAGCTTCCTGCTTTGGGGTTTCAGGTTTTATTACTTCTACGGCCGGTTTAATAATGAAGTTCTTTTCAATTTCGGGAACAAATTCAGATTTATCGCGTATAATCACCTCTTCTTCAATGGTTGTAAACTTATCGCCATAAATTTTGATCTTATAAGATCCGGGAGGTACCACAAAAATGTATTTGCCGGTATTAGGATTTATTTTTTTGTCCTCAATTAAGCGGTTGGTTTTTACTTCGGTTAAAGCTACTTGCAAAAAGTTCTTTTTCCCTGATGCGGAGTCAATAGAATGAACAGCCCCCTTTAAAGCGGTGAATTGTTGATCCACGTCATTAAAAATGATCTTATAAATATCATAATCGCCATACCCATCCTCGTGGTAAGCCGAAATATAACCGTCGCGGTTATTTTCAGCAAGCGAAAACATCATGTCGTCGTCGGTAGTGTTAATTGGATATCCCATATTAACCGGCGCGTTCCATTTTTCTTTTTCCTGATCCCATGTGGATTTGAAGATATCAAAACCACCCATACCTACGTGGCCCTCCGAACTAAAATACATGGTTTTACCGTCGTCGGAAATTTGCGGGAATGCTTCTTTGTACGGGGTATTTAATTCTTTAATGTTTTGCGGTTGTCCCCATTTACCGTTTGGTAAACGTTTGGCAAAATAAATATCACTTTCGCCGAGCCCATCTTCTCTGGAAGAAGTAAAATAAAAGGTAGTGGTGTCGGAACCGTAACAGCCTTCCAATTCAAGTGTAGGCGTATTGATCGGGCTTGCAAACGCTATAGGATGGGTAAATCCCGAATCGGTTTTATTGGTAAAATAAAGATCGCCGGCTATTTCATTGCTTTCTTCAAAAAGGATAAGTGTTTTACCGTCATGCGAAATGCCCACGCACTCTTCATCCTCTTCCGAATTAATGGCCTTGCCCATATCGGCAGCTCTGGTCCATTTTCCGTCTCTAACTTTTGATGAGTAAACATCGGAGGTGTGATAACCATAAAAGCTTCGCAAATTGCCAATACTCTCTTCGCGGCGTGAAGTAAAATAAAGTGTGCTTTGATCTTTGGTAACAAATGGATAATAATCGGCGTATTTACTGTTAATAAGAGGACCCAAATTCTCAAAGGTTACATTCACCTTTTTTTTGATCATCTCTTTGGCGGTTTCACAGGAGTTGATGTAAAGATCGGCTTGTGTCTGTTTTTTTGCTGAAACCTTATCGCGGTATTTGTTATAATATACAATGGCCGAATCAAATTGATTTAAGTAATGATAGGTACGGGCAATATTTAAATGTAGTTCGTTGCTGCGCATGCCCCAGGAGTAACAGTAGATAAAATAATCGAGCGCTTTCTTTTTATCGGCATGTACATAAAGGTAGCAAACCCCCAGGCGGTATTTGATCTCTTTATCTTCAGGAAATTCTTTTTCCAGATTCAGATAACCTGGAATGGCCTGAACATAGTTGGTCATAGAAAATAATTCTTCTGGGGTCAATTGTTCTGTGGTTTGAGAGAAAGCCACAAAACCCCGCACAAAAACAGCAAGAAATAAGAGAGCTCTATATTTATTTAAGGTCGACAGACGGTACAATAATTAAGGGACATAAAGATATGCAAAGTATTTATTTTACGCCAAAAAATGAGAGGCTTTGCTAAAAGTTTGTTAGGGAAAAGAGCAAAAAGGAGAAAAATTACCCTTATAGTGGAACTTTTTAGAAAAATAGCAAAAAAAAGTCCTTAAATGCGAATGCCGATCAATAGCACGTCATCCACTTGCTCATAACCGCTTTTCCAATCAGTAAAGCTCTTTTCAAGGGCGGCCTTTTGTTGATCCATTGGTAAATGGGCATTAGCTAACAAAAGTTCTTCGAGCTGTTTGTATTTATATTTTTTGCCTTTAGGTCCGCCAAACTGATCCGGTAAACCGTCGGTTAAAGTGTAAACGATATCGCCTTTTTGCAGGTCAACCGTATGCAAACTGAATGGTTCGTGTTCTTTTGGTGATTTACCCACAGGCATCTTGTCGGCCGGACAAGCAATCAATTCTTTGTTGCGTGCTATATAAAAGCTGTTATTAGCGGCAGCGTATTCCAGTTTATTATTGTAAAATCAAAAGAACAAAGGATACAGTCCATGCCGTCTTTACTTTCTTCCTCGCTCCCCTCAGGGTTAAGTGAGCTGATGATCTCTGTGCGAATATGATTTAATATTTCATTAGGTTGAGAAATATTCTTTAGAATGATGGATTCGTTGAGGTAAGAAATGTTAAGCATGCTCATGAAGGCACCAGGAACACCATGGCCGGTACAATCTGCTGTACAGAGATAAAATTTTTCAACCTTACTTCCGGGATGTTTGTGCGAGATAGCGTAATAAAAATCACCGCTAACTATGTCCTTTGGTTTGTAAAGGATAAAGAATTTTTTGTCGGTATTGATGTTCGTTTCCATGACCCTAAATATAAAATTATTTATTTAATTTATCCAAATTTTTCTCAATATACTTTTCGTTGGTAATCAGTGCTTTTTGAATGCGCTGGGCGTAGTGAATACTATCAAGGATCTCCTTTTGCTTGGCCTCAATAACTTGCTTCTGCTGAGTTATTTCAATGTGATCTTTACGCTTACGTAAGAAGCTTCTGTAGGCGAAAATGGCAAAAGAGAACACCATAATAAGTACCGCACATATGCTCCAGATAATTATTTTTTGTTTTTTAGCCTCTTCCAGGGCAATGGCGTCTTTTTTCTCTTGCTCCAATTTAGCGGCGGCCTCTTTTATTTCGTATTCGTGCTTTATTTCCTGTTGAGCAACGATCTTACGGGTTATTTCGGTAGCGTTACTGTCGCGCATTTGTGCAAAAAGTTCGTACATCTCAAGCGCTTTGGCGGGCCGGTCGGTTAATTTGTAAATATCCTTCAAAAATTTAGCTGCATATTTAATGTTTAACGGATAGCCTATCTCTTTCGAAAGCCTCAAGGCTTCCAAAGCAGAGGTTTCGGCTTCTTTATATTGTTTTTTGGAAATATAGTAACTCGCAAATTCACAATCTAACCACGATACGCCTTCCTTATCATTAAGTTCTGAATAGATCTTCCGGCTTTTTTCAAAATAATCGAAGGCTAAAAGGTCTTTACCTTTATTAAAGCTAATGGACCCAAGATTTCGTAATGCGAATGCCTCAGAAAAACGATCGTGAAATTTTATGCTTTGATTCAGGCCAAGTGTAAAATATGCACTCGCTTTCGTTGTATCGCCTGTTTTCAGGTATATTCTACCAATATTATTATAAACCGTGCTTACATTTTTATTGTTTTTATTTTCAAGCCGTAATTTTAAACTTTTATGAAGGTATTCCAACGCTAGTTCATATGAATCAACTTCTGTATACAAAACGGCAATATTATTTAGAGCTACCGAAATGGATCGTTTGTTATCCGTCTTTTCAATTATCTCAAGAGTTTTGAGATAATACCGAAGTGCTTTTGCTAAATTGCCTTTCTTTTTATAAACACTTGCTAAAGAATTAAGAATACCTGCCTTTTCATTTGTGTTATTTATTTTTTCATATAGCTGTAAGGCAGCGTTAAAGCTTTTGATGGCTTCATCGCTTTTACCCTGGTGATAAAACGCGATGCCGTCGTTTGAAAAACAATCGGCGTAGGAATTAGTGGCTATTATCTTTACTAAAGGAGAAGGGTCCTGCATTAATTTTAATGACAATTTTTTTCTGTCCTCATTAAATTTTTCATTTTCCCGATCGTCAGTGATACCTGAGATCTCCTCATATACGTGAAGCTTATTGGTGTCGTCTTTTAGAACCGACAATTTTGCTGACAGGGAATCCAGAGCCCGGTTCTGAGCGGAAGCATAGCTCCCAATAAGAAATAAGAGAGCGGTTAAATATTTGAAAACTATTTTTATGGTAATAATCGGTTTAAGGTTCTATCAATATATTTTTCATGGGTCATAAGGGCACTTTGTATCCTTCTGGCATAACGAATGCTGTCTAAAATTTCTTTTTGTTTTTCTTCCACCAGTGTTTTTTGATCTTCTATTATGTGTTTGGCTTTTTCCACTTCTTCTTTTTGTTTGGTAATAATAATGTTGGCCTTTTGTTTATTGCGGTAGCCCCTAAAAATAAGTAATACTAACAGAAGTACAAAGGCAAATCCGCCAATAAAAGAATTTCTTATAAGTGCCTGTTTTTGTTTTTCTTCCAGGGCAATGGCGTCTTTTTTCTCTTGTTCCAACCGTACGGCCTGTTCTTTTTTCTCGAAGGCGTAATTCATTTGTGATTCCACAATTTTTTTGGTATTCGCTTCATTAAATAAACTGTCGCGGGCTACAATATAATCTTTATAATATTTTAATGATGCCTTAAAGTCTTTTTTGTAA
>JBGASH010000290.1:0-3050 GCA_044229775.1 Bacteroidia bacterium | reverse complement strand
TCCTAATAGTAAGCCCGCTAATGCTTTAACCGCAGCTCTTTCTAACAGAAGTCCGGAAATTAAAACCACTGAAAGTTTTCCAACCGTTAATGAACAAAGCGCTTATGCTTATTTTGTTGATGCTAATGGTAATGCTTTGTATCAGCCAACCTATGATGGATCGCCTCGTAAGCGTGGTGACCGTACCCATAAAGATTCTTTTATCACCATGAATTTTACTTATAGCTATGTTCTTCGCGGAAAAAGCTCGTTTTACAGAGGTCGCTATGGCGGATTCTTTGGTAAACACGGAAAGCGCAGAGTAAGGAAAATTCGCGCGAAATTCTAATGATTTAAACCCCGGAATAACTTTCGGGGTTTTTTATTTAACGCCTCCCATTAATTTTTTCATTAAAGGATAAATGGCGATGACCACTATACCTATAATCAAAGAATAAATTCCTAATTGCTTATAACCTTCTGTATATACCTGCAGTTTTTCAATGTTAGTAGCATTCTCTGAAGCTTCTGCAATATTAGCGCCTAAGAGCCCGGCAAAATATTGACCGTAGGCGCTTGCAAGGAACCACATTCCCATTACAACTGCCTGCAAACGCGCAGGCGATAATTTGGTCATAACCGACATACCAATTGGCGACAAACACAATTCACCAAACGTTATAACAAACCAACCAAATGCAAATAATCCCAGAGAAGTTAAACCTTTATCATCAGAAAAGAATCTGGTAAAATAAAAAATGTAAAACCCTCCTGCCAGAAACAAAAATCCCAACCCAAATTTCACAATAGTATTAGGTTCAATTTTCTTTTTCGCCATCCATATCCAAATTAATCCAATAATAGTGGCGAAACAGATAACAAAAAGGGAATTGGAAGAGTTGTTAACGCCGTTAGGATTGAAATGTATCCCAAAAATGGAATCGGTTAAATTATTATCGGCAAAAATACTTAACGAGCCGCCGCTTTGCTCGAAAAAGGCCCAAAAGAAAATAGAGAAGATCATGAATAGCAGAGCGGCTACTAATCGTTTATTTTCCGCCGCCGAAAAATTCTTCATCTCATATAAAATGTAAGCCAGGGAACAAGGACCAACAACGTACATGAAAATATCGGTGTATTCGGTTTTAGAAACCATTTTAATAATAACGGGAAGAATTAATAGTGACCCCGCGAAAGTAAGGAGCTCATAGGTTAATTTCCGTTTAGGTTCAAGACGTAATAGGGGAGAACGACCAATGGTGGCTAATTTTTTTTGAGTTCGAATGAATGTCAATAGACTTATCATCATAACTATGGCCGCCAATCCAAACGCCACATTCCATTCTAATCCTTTAGGGATATAATCTGAGAACAGATCACGTTGGCCAATGCTAATGCACAAATAACCTCCTAATAACCCGCCTAAATTAACACCTGCGTAAAATAGGGAAAAGCCGGCGTCGGTGCGGGTATCACCGGTCTTATATAAATTTCCGACCATGGCAGAAATGTTTGGTTTAAAAAAACCGGTACCTACTATATTGAAACCAATTCCTAAAAAGAAAAATTGTTTAGGATCAATAGCCATTACCACACTTCCAACAATCATTAATAGTCCGCCCCAAAACAAGGAACGCCTGAATCCTAAGATCCGGTCAGCAAAAAAACCTCCTATAAACGTAAAGGCATAAACAAAAGATTGAATGGCACCATACTGCAGATTTACTTCTTTACCATCAAGACCTAATTGGCCTATCATAAATACCACGAGCATTCCGCGCATACCGTAGAAACTAAAACGTTCCCACATCTCGCTAAAGAACAATGGCCAGATAAGACGAGGATACTTGCCTTTAAAGTTTTGTATTTGCTCCAGATCTTCCAATAAAATTTAAGCTGCACCGAAAAGAGTAGTAACACTACTTCATTCCATGCATCATCTTCTCTAATTTTTTACACAGTAAAAGCAACAACACTGAGGCGATACCTGAAAAGATCACAAATAAGATAAAATAAGAGAACAGGTCTTTTATCTCAAAACCAAGTACGCTTGGATGAACGGCCGCTTTCGCATCGGGATATAAAGAGCTCATGGTTCCGGCTAATTTATTACCGGTAGCAATTGCCAAGAACCAAATCCCCATCATTAACGAGGTGAAGCGGGCAGGGGTTAACTTATTTACCATGGATAAACCAATAGGACTTAAGAATAATTCTCCAATGGTATGAAGAAAATATAAACCGGTTAAGAAAAATATACTGGCACCTGCAGCAGGAATGGATTTAGAACCAAATGCGATCAATAAAAAACCCAGCGCAAGAAATGCTAATCCTAAAGATTGTTTGTAAGGTGCCGCTGGACGAATTCCTTTTTTGGAAAGCCATAACCATCCTGCGCTTATAATTGGGGCTAAAATGATAATGAAACCTGCGTTAAAACTTTGAAAATAACTTGCGGGCATTACCCATCCAAAAATGCTTCTATCGGTTTGTTCTTCGGCAAAGAACGTTAATGACGCGCCAGCCTGTTCAAAGCACATCCAGAAAAATATTACGAATATCATTATCAAAATAATAACCCATAAACGATCTTTCTCTACTTTGGTAAGCGATTTATCCGTAATGATCACAAAAGGACCAACGAGGGTCATGCCATAAATTAATGAACCCCAAATATCAACTCCAAACCCAAAATGTATTGCGCTAAATGCTGCGATAATACCACCGAAAAGAATAATTAATTGGGTTGAACTAAATGCTGCTTCTTTTGAATCGGTATTCGCGTCAACCGCTTTATTTGGGCCAACACCTAATTGTGTTCCGTTTGGAGCCGTTACATATTTATCTTTTGTGAGATAAAATATTACTAAGCTCACAACCATTCCAAGGCCCGCGGCCAAAAATCCCCATTTAAAATCAACGTTCTCGCCAAGGTAACCACAAATTAGAGGAGCAATAAATGCGCCGGCGTTAATTCCCATATAAAAAATAGTATAAGCTGCGTCTTTTCTGCTGTCGTTATCTTCGTAAAGCTGTCCAACCATTGTAGAAATATTTGGCTTAAAGAAACC
>JBGASH010000289.1:0-3066 GCA_044229775.1 Bacteroidia bacterium | reverse complement strand
GATACAAATAATTAACAATACCAAAAAAATGTTCATAACTTTAAGATTAATTGGCTATATTAGCACTTGACTTTATCATAAAAAATTAAATCTTTGCAAAACTCTTAAAATGAGGTCTTTAATAAAAATAGCAGCATTTGCCTTACTTCTTTCCTTTTGGGGGAATGCCTTGGCCTTTTCGGGAGTTTTTGATGAGAAAAATAAACCGGGTGACGACAAGAAAACAAAGACCAAACGCGACGATACCACACATTATACCTTAAATGAAGAAAATTTGGTTGAAGGGAACGACACTGCTTTGATCAATTTTCCTTCAAACGATCTTTATGCCACCTGGGATACTGCCATAATTCATCCTTATAATTTTGCCGACTGCTTTAGGGCCGATTCGGTATTACTCAATTTAACGGAAGCCGGTGACGGGGGTTTTGTTATGCCCCGCAAAGGCATTATTACAAGTCAGTTTGGATGGCGTCGCTACAGACCGCACTATGGAACCGACATTGATCTTGATAAAGGTGATACCGTTGTGTCAGCCTTTGACGGGATGATTCGAATTGCCAAATCGCACGTTCAGGGATATGGCAACGTTGTGATCATTCGCCACAAGAACGGACTTGAAACAGTTTATGGTCACTTATCGAAACTTTTAGTGGATGCAGGCCAGACTGTGAAAGCCGGTGAAACCATTGGACTTGGCGGTAATACCGGACGCTCTTATGGTGCTCATTTACATTTCGAAATGCGCTATCTGGGTCAGGCTTTAGATACAGAAGATTTTATTGATTTTGCTAATGGTACTTTAAAGGCCAACGATTTTGTATTGCGTAAAAGTGATGTTGAAACAAAATACGACCTTAGAGCTCTTCACTCGCGGCATAAACGCGATATTGGCCTTTCAGGATATGGCGGCAAAGGTGCCATGGCAAAAAACGGCATTTACAGAGTTAGACCGGGGGATACTTTAGGCGCTATTGCCAAGCGCCATCACACCACGGTTAAAGCAATTTGTGCCAAAAACAAATTCAAACCTACCAAGGTGCTTCAGGTTGGTCAAAAGATCAAAATTTAATTTTCAATAAACTTTTAGGGTATTGTCTACTTTAGCTTTTTCAAGCAATTGTTGCTTATAGTCTTTTATAAGCTGCATTTTTCGGCGATTCAATAAAATATTTTTAATATTCTTGGTTTCGAAGTTGAGTGGCGAAAGCGTATTCTTTATTTTGATCTCTTTGATCTTTATATAGTAATAATTTAAATTGTCGCTGTAATCAAATGTACGGCCCGCATAAAAATTATATTGTGGCAGATCCTTTAATAAAGGTATTTCTTTTTTTACATCCTCAAGTAAGAGCCATGTGCTATCATTGATAAAATAGTTCTCGGCAAACTGCGCACATAGACCATTTAACTGTTCCTTATCTTTTACGTTGGCCGAATAAATACAGCGTTTTATTTTATCAATACCTTTTGAAGCTAAAGGAACTTTAATATAATTTACTTTTACAATATTATCTTTCAGTACAAAATTATCGGGATTGGAATTATAATATTCTTCTACCTCGGCTTTAGAAACGGTGGTATCAAGATTGTTTTCAATCAGTTTAATTTCGTAGCGATAATTAATAAGTTCTTTTTTGAATTTTTCAACCTCATAGGTTACATTAAGATCTTCCTCAAATAATTTCTTTTGCGCTTCCTGATAAAATAATTCATCCTGCGCCCAACGCTCAATTGTTTTTTTTGCTATAGCAACACTGTCTTTTGTTGCCCCAGCCATAAAATTCACTAGCTTGAACTCCTCTTTGGAAAGGTTCTTCTCCCCTACCTTGGCAATTAGCGGTACCGCCTCTTTTTTTGAATTCATATCACACGATACTAAAACAAAAAACAATAAGGTATATGTAATTATCCTGAGCATGGTTTATAAAAAAGGCTGTTTCAGATCTTACCCTAAAACAGCCTTACAATTTAAGCCTTTCTTTTTACTTTACCGTTTTTAAAACGTCGTCGTTGATCTTTACCGGATATTTATTTTTTAAATAATTAAGCCATTCGGTCTCTAAATACGACTGGTAATCGGCGGTAATTAATCCTCTTGCTTCGGCCATGGTTTTTGGCGACCTTGGCGTGATCTTATTGATCATAATGACCAATACCTTATTTTCTTTTTCGTCTTTAATATCTTTTGGAGCAAGTCCTTGTTTCCAATTGGCTTCAAGGTTCTTATTCTCACCTTTTAGATACGTTACATTTTCAACAGAAAGATTTAACTGAGATGTTTTATTAACTGCATCCGTGATTTCTTTTTCTGATTTACCTGCTTTTAGCATTTTGCGAACTTCGGAAGCCACTTTTTCGTTCGCGCATTTGTAAGTACTAACGTCAGCGCGATCATCCCACATATATTTTTCTTTATTCTTTTCATAAAATGCTTTAAACCCAGCGGTATCTTTTACTGCCCTACTCCATACTTTTTGATCAGTAAGATCGAATAACAGAATGCCGTCGCGGTATTCTTTAAGCAGGTTTTTAAAATCGGGGTATTTCTTCTCTAACAAATTATCTTCAAATTCTACCACTTTATCCTCGGCCCATTTGTAATACATTTGATCCATGAGAGGTTTTAATTCTGTTTTACTTCTAAATACCATTTGCGATTCGAGGTATTTTGCAAAATCACTTTGACCATATTTTTTATCACCCAATGAGATAATGTCTTTGTTTCCTAATTTGGCTGCGGCAGTGGCTTTCCACTGAGCAGTAAGATAGGTTGTATCTAACACCTTCAGCATCTCATCGCGGTTCTTTAAATTCTCGGTAAAGTTGTTTTCTTTTTTAACCCGAGTTATTAGTGCAACTTTTCCCATTTGAGAACGACTATCGCGCTGAACTCTTGCTTTAAGTTCAGCCTTAATATCGTTGAATGGTTGTAATTCCTTTTTTTCAATACGCTTAATGATATGCCAGCCATATTTTGTCATTACCGGATCAGATACTTGTCCTGATTCTTTTATAGCGAAAGCCGCATCTTCAAATTCTTTTGGCAAACGGCCTGCTTTGAAT
>JBGASH010000020.1:0-25070 GCA_044229775.1 Bacteroidia bacterium | reverse complement strand
TCTAAAATGAAGATTTCGTTGGATAACTGACTTTATTTTACTAAATTTATTTTATGAATGTATTTCTAAATACGAGGCTAATCACTTATTTTTTATTCTTTTTTATTATTGGAAAGATGTTCTCCCAAGACATAAAGGGTGGATACATAAAAACTAAATGGCTTACGGGAACCAATTATAATGTTGAAATAAAACTATTTTGCGATGCTTCAAAAAACATTAACAGACCTACAATTTCAGTAATATTCGGTGACGTTTCTAACGGTTCAGTGCCTTTAGTTGGCTCGGTAACTATTAATTCTGTAACAATAAAAACATATTCCATCAATCATACTTATAATGGGCCAGGAACTTACTACCTTACTTTTGAAGATACTTTTAGGGTTGCTTCCATAAAAAATATTTTAGTTTCAGATACCCAACATTTAATAATCAGTTCGCTTGTAAAAGTCAACCAATTTGGTTTGGGGAATACTCCTCCCTCAATTACTAATTACCCTATCTATTTAGGCGTAAATGGCACAAAAGTTTATTATGACCCTATGCTCACTCCTGACCCTGACGGAGACAGTTTGTCTTTTTCTTTATTAAACTGTCTTGTTCCCAATTATTATATACCTAATGGCGTTACGCTTAATGGCAATGGCCTTTTAAGTTTTTCAAAAGATTCTGTTGGGTTATACGCTTTCACTTATAAAATAACTGAATGGCGAAAGGACTTTGACGGCAATTATTTCGTAATAGGTACTTCGCAAATAGATTTTGTAATGGACATTACCAGCAACGTTGGCATTAACGTAAATATAAATTTTCCGCCGAACTTTTTTATTTATCCTAACCCTACTTCAAACAAGTTAAACATTTCTCTCAATAAAGCCAATTCTGAAAACTATTCCTTAGAGGTGTTAAACTGCTTAGGCCAAATCGTTATTAAAACAAATTACTCGAATGAAATAAATGTTACCGATTTACCTAAAGGCTTATACATTCTTAAATTCGTTGACAAAAATAATTCTGCCTACAGTTTTAAGTTTGTAAAGGAGTAAGATTTCGTACAATCACCAAAAAATTATTCTTAAACAGAGGTATTCTCACTTCCGCCGTTCATGTGTTTGAGATTAGCGCCATACATTACAAAGAAAGCAACGTCTGAAACTACCATTAATCCCAATATGATAGGCCCTAAAGCCGGCATCATACCGCCTCCGCTCATGGCCGACATCATTAATTTAAAAGATAAAATAAAACCAAGGTACGGCAACAATTCGCCCGCCAGGTAAACATAAAATCCTTTTTTATTCATCTTCCACATCATTAAAACGCCCATGAAAGAGATGAGCATAAAAACAAAATTAAGGTAGGGCGAAATTTGCATGTAAGTGCTGTCCTGCATTTCCAACAGGTTCTGTTCCATCTTATCAGCCATTTCGGGCATCACGTCGCGCAATTTTTCAATTTGCTCCATCTGCTTTTCGGGCTGGTTTTGAATAAGACCATAGATCCCCATAATAAATCCAAGTCCACACCACACAAAACTTAATATACAAAGTACAGTTAAAAATTTCGGGCGACCGGAAGCATTTTCTTCACCGGGCATTTGAATGTCGTTAGTTGTTTCCATGTTTTTATTATTAATTTTTTAAATGTTTAAAGTTCATTGCGTAAAGTCCTATAAAAAGCGCGTCGAGCACCGCTCCAACATAATTTGGTTGATACAGATTATAGGCCAAAAACAAAGCGTTGATACCGGCGTAAATATAGAAACCCATACGTTTAAGTTTCCACATTTGAATAACGCTTACCAACATGGCCACAAAAATAAGAATGGCAATTCCCATTCCTACCGAAAATTTTCCGGCGCCCATTTCCAAAATTTGATCAAGACCTTGAATTTGCGCGCCACCCATTTCGGCGGTGGTTTCCTGGTTGGCCACCATCTCTTCTATCTTTTCAAAGATCATGCCGCTGCAAAGCAAGGCAATTAAAAAACAAAGGATCATTAAACCTTCCCAAATAAAACTTAGCACACACAACACCGATAAGAATCCCGGGCGCTTGGAATTACCTTCGCCAGCCACAACTGTATTTTCAATTTCTGTTGTCATTTAAAATAATTTTTACCAAAAATACGGTAGTCAAAAAGTATTTTGCTTACCGTTCATCAAAAAAAAACCCAGACGTTTACCGTCTGGGTCCGTTATAAAAATAACTATTACTTCATGTGCTTTAGGTTGATACCATAAAGAACGATGAAAATGATAGGGAAAACAAGCATCATCATCATTGAGCCCATTCCGGTTGTTCCGGCAATAGGGAAAATGAATGGAACTGCTATACCTACAACTTGTCCTACAACATAGATATAGAAACCCATTTTTTTAAGTTTCCACATTTGAATAGAACCAAAAAGGCATAATAAGATCCCAACAATTCCTCCAGCTAACCAAATATAAATATTGGTCATACTTGAGTTCATTGCAGCAACTGCAGCATTTCCTTCGGCAGTCATACCATCGGCTGCAGCAGTAGCCATGTCGTTGGCAACACCAACAAAAGCTGAAGCAGCTTTAGCGGCTAAAAATGCCAACACGTTCATGATCAATCCAATTCCGCAACCAACCCATGTTAAAATACAAAGTACTGTAATAAACGTTGGTCTTTTTGGAGCTTCTGCTCCTGTGTTATTTTCTTCCATAGTTTTTATTATTTTATGTTAAAAGTTTTGTTTAACAAATCAATCATTTTTTTAGATGAAAACCAAATTTAAGCCTACAAGTTATTAACAAAAAGGCATTAACAAGGCACTGAACATGTTCAGCTAAACCATTTTAAAAAATTTTCTTTCTGTTTTTCGGTGGCGTTACTTTTAAGTCTAAGTTTATGGGTATCAAAATAAAACACATCCTTTTTTAAAGTTAACTCAACTGTCTTTATTTTGCCCGAAGAAGCAATTGTTAAGCTAATGTTTTCGCCATCGTGATAGTTTAACCATTTATTAAGATCGCTTTTTACCTGACAATTATTTACTGCAATTATTTCATCATTTATACTTATGCCCGCTTTCCATGCCGGTGAATAAGGCGCCACTAATGTAACTTTTGTAGGATAACCCGCTTGCTCCGATACTTTAAATCCAAATAATTTTTCATTTACTTGATTACTTCTTACTTTTTCCATTTCAACGCCAACATAATCAAAACAATCGTTTAATTGTGGTTCAAAATCTTCGGTGCCGTAAACGTACTTTTCAAAAATGGTATTGAGCGAAGCACCGGCCACATCATTACAAAGAGTTTTTATATCCTCCTCTGTATAGCCTTTCTCCTTTTTTCCAAAATCGTTGTACAAAATCCGACAAACATCTTTCAATGATCTTTTATTGTTGGTGTTCTTTAAAATTAAAATGTCGAGCATAAAGGCCACTAAATTTCCTTCATCGTAAATACTGGTTTTGCGATAAGGTGCTCCGGGCACATAACCGTCCAGCCAGTTATCCCAGCTACTTTGCGCCACCGATAAATTAAAGCGCCCGTAATTATGGAAATGTTTATTCAATCGCTCCTCCAGTGTTTCAAAATATTGTTCGTTGGTAAAAACACCAGCCGTTCGCAATAAAAGATCGCCATAATACGTAGTGAATCCTTCATACACATAACCGGTACGCGCGTAATTCTCTTTGGTAAAATCGTAAGGTAACATTTCGGCGGGCCGGATATATTTAATATTCCATGTGTGGAATAATTCGTGACAACAAACGCCCAGCAGATCGTCGTACTCTTTCCCCACATTTAAATCGTAACCCGGACCCAGAGTGATCACCGTATTCTTTTGATGTTCTACACCGTGATAAAAACGGTAATTGAGTATTTGTATTAAAAAATGATACTCGTCCACCGGAAAATCTCCCCAAAAATCTATTTGCGTTTTGGTAAAAGCGGCAAAATGTTTTTTTATTTTTTCGAAATCAGGCTTACACTCACCATTAAAATGTAAATAAAATTTAATACCGTTCACTTCATACACATCCGTTTTAATGCCGGCCGAAGCAATGAAAGGCGAATCGGCCAGTTCGTCAAAACTTTTAGCGGTAAGCGTTTTTCCATTAAGCGGAAGTGATGTCGCGATTTTATAATCGGCCGGTACTTCTAGTTCAATAACATGTTCCTCATTCATCCGATCAGGAATGTACATACACAAATGCACCGGATTAACATAAACCTGTGTGGCATCGGCAAAGCAAGCGCCCGAATTTAATTCGTTGGCAAAATAACTATATGTAACCTTAACAAACGAAATGCCTTTGGTATCAATGACCCAAAGATCTTTTGACGCTTTATGGTAGGTTAAAGGTTGTCCCTTTTCGTCAAATGCATCCACACGTTTTACATTCTTAGCAAAATTCCCTAACTCATAACGGCCTGGTCGCCATGCCGGCAGCTGAAGTTGTAAAGAATCGGTATTAACAAAATTAATGAGCAGGTCGACATAAATATAATGCGATGCCGGACTTTTTTGATAGAGTTTATATTTGATCATGTTTTAAAATTACGGGTTAAAATTATACATTTGAATGAATTTTATGAAGAATAATCATCATGAGTAAAAAAGATAAGAACAGGATCAACATTGTATACTCCACCAATCCCGATTTTAAATACGATCAGGAAAGTCATAATAATGAAGCCACCTTACCTAACAATCAACAAAATCTAAAAGTTTTTTTAGACAGGATAGGTGGTGGAAAAATGATCAGCCGCGTGAATGGTTTTGTGGGAAGCGAAGAAGATCTGAATACGCTTGCCAAATTACTGAAACAAAAATGCGGTGTTGGCGGGAATGCCAAGGAGGGTGAAATTTTAATTCAGGGCGATAACCGCGATAAGATCATTGCACTCCTAACTAAAGAAGGTTACAAAATTAAAAAAGCGGGAGGGTAGTATTAAGTTTATAGTTTATGGTTTATAGTTTATGGTTTATGGTTTATGGTTTATAATTTATAGATAAAAGAACTGTATCTTTCTACCCGATTAAACGTTATTGCCTCTTTAAAAACAGCATGAAACGCACTTTTACTTTTCTTCTTATACTTTTTTTGTTTCAGGTTGCACGATCGCAGTCGGGTTATTTTTCGGTTACAGGTAATGTGGTTGACAAAGAAAACAAACCGGTAGTGGTTGGAAATGTGATCGCCCTTTCCTTTAAAGATTCAACCATATTAAAAGGAGAAGCTTTTACCGAAGGTAAATTTAAACTGGATGGTTTATCGGATGTAAAATTTATTTTAAAAATAACTTCTGTTGGTTTTAAAGAAGATCTGCAGATCGTACAGCGACAAAGTCAGGATTCAATAATTAACGCCGGAACCATTACCCTTTTTCCTAATACCGATCTTAATGAAGTAAATGTGGTGGCTAAAATTCCACTTTTTGAAAAAGACGCCGAAAAAACGATGGTGAATGTTGAGAACACGGTATTGAGTACAGCAGGAACCATATTGGATGTACTTCGCAAATCGCCCGGACTTTTAGTGAGTCAGAGCGATAACGTTTCGGTATTCGGAAAAGGCAACGCGCTTATTTATATTGACGGACAACTGATCACATCCAATGAAATTTTAAAATCCATTCCTTCAAGCGACATAAAAAGTATTGAGATCATTTCCAATCCTTCGGCTAAATACGATGCCAACGGCAGAGCGGTGATCAACATCATTACCAAAAAAAGCAACCTTCAGGGTTATACCGGTAACCTGATCCAAAACACCTGGTATGGCAAGTACCTCATGTCGTACTCTAATGTTCGACTGCAATACAAAAATAAAAAGTGGCTGGTGTTTGCGGGATACGGTTTTAGCGCCGGTTCGTCGTGGACCAGTAACGATTACACACGCGGATTCAATAATTCATTGGGCGATACGGTAGGAATGATCAATCACATTTTCGAGAAAAATACGCAAACCAATCCGCATAATTACCGCACCGGTGTTACTTTTACACCCGATTCGCTTAACACTTTCGGTTTTCAATACAATGGTTTCTTCCGGCAAAGCGCCTCGGAGAACAACAACACTAACACCATCTCCGAAAACGGTACAGATATTTTTTCATTACACACCACTACACATGGAAAATCAACCAACATCAATAATGCCGCCACTTTAAACTATAACCGAAAGCTTGATACCCTTGGCGGCGATCTTAACGTAACGGCGCAGTATGCCAACTTTTCGTCGGTAAACGTTCAAAATATTTTACAGAACACTATTATAGGAAATAGCAGTAACAGTCAGGATAAACGCAATACCGGAAATAATACTATACAGATCTTAACAGGCCAGGCCGATCTGAATAAGCCGATCAATAAAGCTTGGAAACTAGAATTAGGCTTAAAGAATTCTTATATTCCTAAAACCGGAAAGATCAATTTTGAGAACCGGAACTCTAACGGTGACTGGATAGCTGACACCGCGTATTTTAACGGTTTCAATTATACCGAAAATGTTTTCGCGCAATATGGTCAGATCCGCTACCATAAAAATAAATTAAGCGCAAGAGCCGGTATCAGAGGCGAACACACCAGGGCCAACGGGTATTCGTTCGTGCAAAACAAAAAAGTGATCGACCGTAATTATTACAACCTTTTTCCAAGCGCCTTTATAGGTTACGATTTCACAAAAGACCTGAATGCGGGCTTGGTGTATTCGAGTCGTATTAGTCGGCCGAGTTACCAAGACATGGATCCTCATCAATTATATCGACTCCCTTTCTTCCATGAGAGGAAATCCGTATTTACTTCCGGAGTACACCAACGCCTTTGAAGCAACACTTACCTATATGAAAGAAGCGAGCATCGGTTTTGAATATTCACGAACCAATGGGGCCTTGAATTTAGTGGTGGATAAATTAAACAATGGTACCGACGCATTTATTGCCATGACCAAGAATCTCGATTACAGTGAAACCTATTCTTACAATATCGCTTTACCTTACGAATTAAAATGGTGGACCACCTATAATGCCTTTGGTTACGCGGTTAATACTTTCGTGTACAAACAAAATGGCATCCAGGTAAAAAATAAACAGCCCATGTATTATGTTTATTTGTATAACGAATTCCGGTTCAAAAAATTATTTTCAATGGAGATCACCTACCAATATACTTCCGGCGGTGTTGACGGCATTTTTACTTATAAACCATTTTACCAATTAGGGGCTAATATTAAAAAAACATTTTTTAAAGATAAACTCACCGTGCGTTTAATAGCCAATGATATTTTAAGCTCCTTTAAAGAATGGGGCGGCAGTAACATTCCTGGATACAACGTTACCTACTTTACCAAATACCAAACGCATTACTACATGCTTTCGCTCAATTACCAGTTCGGGAAATTAAAGGCGCCCGATTACAAAGATAAGTCGGTGAACCAGGACGAATTTAACCGGATAAAAATGAAATAAAAAAGCTGCAAGTTCACACTCACAGCTTTCTCCGGTACTGTTCTTTACTTACGAGAACTTATTTTATTACTTTTCGAGTTTTCCAGGAAAAAGTTTTAAGAGGTCAATTATTACTATGATCTTTTTTTCGAAATGACCTTGTTCTGATCTTAATAGATCATAATGATCAGCGTTCTATTTTTTGATAATTTACTCCAATACAATTTTCTTTACCTGCGCATGTTTGCCTTGCTCTACCCTCACAAAATAAATACCTTTGGCGTTATCGCTTATGTCGATGGTCTTATTATAAGCGCCAGTGAAATTATTTAATTTCTCTGTATAAACTGCTTTCCCTTCCATATTTAAAACGCTTACCGTTGCATCTCCTTTTTCAGCTAGTTCAAAACTTAAATTAACTTGTTTGCCATTGCTGGGATTCGGGAAAAATTTCAATTCATCTACTTTTAACTGGCGGTCGGTTTCGCCATTCTCCCTGGCAATTTTTTTCATCTCCGCTTCATTTGGATCGGTCATGTCTACTTTAATAACTACCATTTTAGAGTAAGTTCTTTTTTCATTTTTGGCTTGTGGGTTCTTTTTCAGATCATCGTTCATCATCTTTTCCACTTCCTTTTGTATGTCGGACTCACTTTTCCCTTCCAGGTCCTTCATCATAATGTTAACTTCCTTTGTTCTTTCTTCGTCACTGCGTTTTGGATCCTTTTCATCATCAATAACAATTACCTGATGTGTTTTAGTATCCCCTTTCTGATCAAAACGCGTTTCTTCCAATTTCATCAAAGCCGGATCAGTAGTGGTATAAGTAGTGTCGGTAATTTTTTCAACCCCATTAATGTTCTCGATCTTTTTGATGCGAACGGTGGCTGTCTTTTTTGTTTCTTTTTGTTCGGTTGTTTGGGCGTTTAATAAAGCAGTGCTTAGTAATGCGCCAATAATTAATTTTGTTTTCATGGTTATTTTATTTTTTAGGTTAATGATAAATTCATGAGACAAAGCTATAGCATTGAGGCGCGGTAAAGGGTTAAAGCCCGGTTAAACACTGTTAAGGAAAGGTTAAAGTCGTACTAATGTGTTAAACATTGGTTAAATTTACCCTATGAATAGGAGGCAATTCAAGTTCATTAGTTTTTTGCTGGGCACAGCCCTCCTTTGTATTATTGCCGTGCAGGCAATATGGGTGAACACCCTTATAAGTAACTCCAAAAAAGAGTTTAACAGGGTATTTACCGAGGCCATGAATAACGCCAGCTCCGAGCTTCAGCGTTTGGAAGAACTAAAACTGGTAGGCAATAAAATGAATGATTTAATGGGTGAAGCTATCAGTAAACACCATTTGAATAACGTATCGGTATCCACAGTAACCAATAAGAACGAGATAAGCCTTAAAGCCAGAGATACTTCATTTACCATCATTAAAGTAGATACCAATTCATCTCTTCCCAATAAAAAGATCACCATTAAAAAAGTTCAAAACTATGGTGGCGGTAATTACACGGATTCTGTATTTACACACGTAACCATTTCCAACACTGAGTCGAAGATGAAAGGACGCGTCAAAAACATTGATTCGTTGATCAAGCAAATTATGCTGGATTTTGAACAAAAAGAGATTTCCATTGCCGACCGAACAGACACGAACCAAATAAGATCTGTTCTTAAAAAAGAACTGGAGTTAAAGGGACTTAAAACCAATTTTGAATTTGCCGTGTATGATGTGAATAACCAAAAACTTCTTTCATCGCCGGGTTTTAATGAAAATGCCGGATCCTTACTTACGCCCCTCTTCATGCGCGATGTGTTTCGCAAAAAAAGTTTTTTGCACGCCTATCCAACACAATTAAACGCTTATGTATGGACCAATTTAAAAGCGGCGCTTATTCTCACCATTATTTTCACGATCTTCATTTTGATCATTTTCTTCATCACGTTTAGATCCATCCTTGATCAAAAGAAGATCAGCGAGATCAAAAATGATTTCATCAATAACATGACCCACGAATTAAAAACGCCCATAGCCACTATTTCTCTGGCCATAGACGCGATCAATAATCCTTTGGTGAAATATGATCCTCCAAAACTGGACAGTTATACGCAAATACTAAAAGAAGAAAATAAAAAACTGAACGATCATGTTGAAAGGGTTTTACAAATGGCCCTGCTGGATAAAGGCGAGTTATTACTTGATAAAAAACAAACCAATGTTTTAGCGTTGATCAATTCTTGTGTTGACAATTATAAACTTCAGATCCAAAAAAAGAATGCCAAAGTTACTGTAACAGGTGAGGAAACATTCTTAAACGCCGATGAATTTCATTTAAGTAATGTGTTCAATAATTTATTGGATAACGCCCTAAAATATTCGAACAACGATTGCGCCATCAATATTGTTATAGAAAAAAAAGGCGGCCATACCATAATTCGATTTGCCGATAACGGTATAGGTATTGAGGCAGCTGTTCAAAAAAAGATATTTGATAAGTTTTACCGTGTGGAGGGTGGAAATTTACACGGCACCAAAGGATTTGGTTTAGGATTAAGTTACGTACGATCAATTATTGAAGCGCATGGCGGAACCATTGAAGTGCGCAGTGAACTAAATAAAGGCAGCGAATTCATCATTAAACTTTAAATAGGATGCAAAAGATATTATTGGTTGAGGACGAGAAAAATTTTGGCACGGTATTAAAAGATTACCTTGGCATGAACGGTTATACCGTTACCCTTCGCGAAGACGGCGAACAAGGTTTGGAGGCCTTTAAAAAAGAAAATTTTGATCTGTGTATCGTGGATGTGATGATGCCAAAAAAAGATGGATTTACTTTGAGTACAGAAATTAAAGCCCTTAATAAGAACATTCCGCTTTTATTTTTAACAGCACGCAGCATGCGCGATGATGTAGTGAAAGGGTATAAACTGGGCGCCGATGATTATATCACCAAACCCTTCGACAGCGAAGTGCTGCTTCTTAAAATTAAAGCCATCCTTAACCGGCAGCAAAATAATTTTGTGAATGAAAATAACTTTGTTCACGAAATAGGTAAATTCAATTTCAACGCCAAGTTGCGTATACTAAAACACACGAAAGGCGAAATAAAATTATCGCCAAAAGAAGCGGCCCTGCTTAATTTATTGTGCCAGCACAAGAACGATGTTTTACCGCGTGAAAAAGCCCTCAAAAAAATTTGGAACGAGGACAATTATTTTACCGCGCGTAGTATGGATGTGTACATTGTAAAACTCCGCAAATTTTTAGCGACTGATGCAAACATTGAAATAAATAATTTGCATGGTAACGGGTATAGTTTGGTTGTGAAATAACCCCCTCGCCCTGCGGGCACTCCCCCTCTACAGGGGGAGAAGTATAGGTGTAGTGAGAGAATTATTGTGCAGAATAAAAATCCTCCCCTTTTGAGGGGAGGTGGCTCAAGCACAGCTTGAGACGGAGGGGTCCAACAAAGCTTGTGACTATGGCGTCAATTATTAGTTAAAAAATTCTCCTTTATTATTCCTATCACATAGTCCATGTTCTTAAAAACATGATCATTTTCAATGTGTATTACTCTAACGCCCTTTTCTTCCAAAAACTTGTCCCTTATCTGGTCCTTTTTAATACCTTCTTCTGTAAAGTGATCATAGCCGTCCAATTCAATGGCCAGATTTTCACTCGCACAATAAAAATCAACAATGTATTTCCCAATGCCAAATTGCCTTCTGAATTTTCGCCCTTCTAGTTGCTTATTCTTTATAGCACGCCATAAAACAATTTCAGCCGATGTTGAATTAGACCTCAACTTCTTTCGAAGAACAACTTGGTGCTTTGGATTTGTGAGAAACTTTTTCAAATTATTTATTTTTTCTTCTCATCATACGTCTCACTCAGCAAAAATTCTACCGACTTACTATTATAAGCGCCGGAATCGGTTGCATCTATCTTTAATAAGGCGGAAGTATGTTTTTCATCGAACCACACATAGGTTGTGCTGGCGGTGGTGGTTAAACTTTTGTATTGGATAAGCGTGTCTTTTTGAATTTGTGTGATCTTTACGCGCAGGACATTTTCATATTTGCCGTTCGGTAATAACAAGGTACCATATCCATCGGCACAAACCGTACTGGTGCCGGTACCTTTAAAATTCATGGCGCCAAACGAGAATTCATCGGTAAATTCATCCGTAACTGTTGTGCCAAATACCATGGGCCTTACGGCGAAGAGTAATGTATTGGGATATTTTATCATCATCTTCAATCGTTCATCTTCAAAAGCCAAAAGAAAATTGTGACCTTTTACTTTACTGGCATAAACATATTTTCCATCCGAATATTTTTCAACGAAAGTGGCGGTAGGAAATAAACTACCATTAGGCGCGGCCGAAGGAGCGATCATCCATTCGGTGGTGGTATCACCTTTGGCTTTTAAGGTTGAGAAGTCCCAGGTTTGATCAGCGCCTACTTTTCCTTCGTCAACGCCTTTACTTTCGCATACCATGAATTTTAGTGTGGTTCCGATCGCAAAATCTTCGGCGTTCCTAATAGTTGGCTGGGCTAAAAGTGAAACGGGCAATACAACCACTAAAAATAATTGTGCTATTTTCATATTAGTGTTGATCGTTTTTTAACCGGTTAAATTCTTTTTCAATGGCATCGTGTTTTGTAAATACGTATGCATTTAAAAAGCCGAACATTATTCCTATTCCCCACCCTAACATCGGGAAAATGGGCCAGGGAATTCCTCCCGATTCCATATCGTCTTTTTTGTGATCGGTCAAAAACCAAATGATCCAAAAGAACGTGTTAATGACTAAGTAAGTGGCCAGGTGCCTTTTAAAACTCACGCGCTTTTTTGCGAGTTTCCAAATTTCACGGTCTTTTTCCGATTGTAAATTTTGTGTTTCCATACCTATTTCTTCGTTAAATATTGTTGTATACTTTCAACGTATCTTTCAAATGCATTAACTCCTTTTTGAGTTATCCTGCAAATGGTTTGCGGATAATTGTCTTTGAATTTCTTTTCAATGTCAATATATCCGGCCTCTTTCAATTTTTGTATTTGCACACTCAGGTTACCGGCAGTTGAGTTGGTTTGTTCTTTAAGGTAGGTGAACTCCGCCTCCTTAACCGAAACCAACAGCGACACTACCGCTAAACGCAATTGAGAATGCAATATAGGATCCAGCTCGTTAAACATGTTGTGATCTGTATTTTGAACGTAATAAATGACCTGGAATGATATAACTGCAAATAAGAGAAGCGGCAATACATAAGAACTGATCGATATCGCCCATGTAAACCGAAATAATAGCGATGGCGAAAGAAAATAAACTTCCAATTATGAGCGGTTTGAAATTTAAAATGCCGCCGGTAATAAAAGTAGATACGCCGTACAGCAACATCAAAATAAAATAGGTCACTTTAATGCCATGCAAATAACCGAGGGCTAACGTAATGAACATAGCTATCAAAAATCCTCCCCACAAATAGGCCAGATACGTTTCAACATGTGTTCTTACTTTTTTTGATTTACTTTCTTTACGACCTTGTATCGACGAAATGATACCGCCTAATGGCATGGCAATGGCCCAACACCATCCGCCCCATTGGTAACCTAATCGTAAGGTGATGTAATGAAAGAGGGCGCAAATAGTAACGTTCCATCCCCAAAAAATAATATGGAAGCCGTCATCCGCTAATTTGTTCTTTGCCGCGTGGATCATGTTGCTGATCACCTGCAGACTCTGTTCCGGTTTTAATGTTTCTTCTGTTGTCATGTTTTTAATTTTAAATTTTTAGTTTTTGTTTTTAATGGTTTTATTAATCTTCTTTATTACATTGGTTTAAAAGTTTTTCGGCGGTGGCTTTTCCCCAATTAGGATGTATGTCCGATTCGGGTTTAAAGGTTTTATATTTTGCAACCGCTTTTTCTAAAAAAGGTTTGGCTTTTTTGCTTCCACCGCCAAATGTTTCGGGTGTGTAATACAACATTTGTCCTTTATTAAAATAGATACGTGGATTTTCAGGATTCAACGCTATAGCTTCGTTGGTAAGGTCGTACGATATTTTTCCGAATTGAAAACCGCGTGCCATCGGATCAACCATGATACGGGCAGTAGCACACATGGCTTTTATAACTTCTATCTCCGAATTTTTTTTGCTTAACGAATCGGCGCGGTCAATTAATTTATCGGCGGCATCGCAATATTTATCTATGCCCTCGCCTTCGGTTTCAAAAGCAACATGGATGTAACCGATAGCTGCGTAATAATTAGGGAGCCAATCGGTTTTATTTAATTTCGCCAAACGTTCAAATCCGGCACTGATCTTTAAATATTGGTCTTTGGTTTTTGCCGAATCTAAAAACACAATTTGTTTTTTCATCGCCTCTTTATATTTTTTGTTTTGTGCAAAAGATGCCATACTTATAAAGAGCGCCAGCACTATTACTGTATACTTTTTCATATTATTCAGATGCTTCATAAACATGGCACAAATATAAAGTAGTTTATATTATAAACCATAATAATTAACAAATATTTTTTATATATTATTGATTATCAAAGATATAATTTTATTTGGCTTTTTGTCAAAATCCCTGATTTGGGCCAACAGCCTCATTTATGACCCCATCAAATGCCATTCCTGCACGCCTCTTCGCGGCCTGCTTATTAGGCTTTATACTTTTTTTTCGGTATTTTCGTTATACAAGTATATTATTCGAAACAGCATGAAAAAAGTAAAATTAGCCTTAAGCCTATCAGTGATCGTTTTACTGGTATCCTTCATTTTTGTTTCGTGTAAAAAAACCAAATTAAATGAACCCGACGACGTGGCTACCGAACCTGGTCTGCCCGCCACTCCTTATAATTATTTTGACAAGCATAACGTTAATAGCGATATGGCTACTTTGGGCCGCGTGCTTTTTTACGATCGCAATTTATCGGTGAACAATGCCATTTCTTGCGGCAGTTGTCACAAACAGGAATTTGCTTTTGCGGATAATGTAAAATTCAATAAAGGATTTAATGGTTTAGAATTAAAACGCAACTCCCCTTCTATTCAGGGAAACCACGGTTTTAATAAAAGTGAGACCATGGCCTTTGTTAACGGATCATGGATCCAGGTTTCTTCGAGTGTGCCTGATAAAAATAATCAGTTGTTCACTTTACTATTTTGGGATGGCCGACAAACCAGCTTAGCCGACATGGTTTTAAATCCGGTTTTAAATCATAACGAAATGAATATGCCCGATTTTGAAACCTTGGTTACAAAATTGGCTGCCTTACCTTATTATAACGATCTTTTTACCAAAGCTTATGGCGATGGCGCTATTACTAAAGAACGCATTGCTTTTGCAATGGAATCGTTCATCTCTTGTTTAAATACTACCAATCCAAACGTTAGCAACACACTTACTCCAACAAACCCTAATCAGTTTGGAAACGCTAATACCACTTTTACAAGCTCGGCCGATCTTGGAAAATTCTTATTTCATAATAAATATAATTGCGCTAAATGCCACGACCCATCACACAGCGGAAGCTACGATGGCAACAGCGGTTCGTTCAATAACAATTTTAATAATGGTGGTATTGTTGTTCAGGATCCATTAAAAGAACTATTCAATTTTTCAAATGTGCGTATGTTTAACATTGGTCTGGATGAAGTGGTAACCGATCCGGGTTTAGGAAGAATAACCGGCAAATCGGGCGATCAGGGTTTGTTTAAAGTACCTACGCTAAAAAATATTTCGGTAACCGCGCCTTACATGCACGACGGAAGATTTGCTAATTTAAGTGAAGTGATAGATCATTATAGCCACAATATAAAAGCGAATAAGAATTTGACCGCCGAGTTCCTTAATTTTGACGGAACGCCAAAGCGCCTCAACATACTTCCGATCGAAAAAGAAGCGCTTATAGCTTTTTTAAATACTTTAAGGGATGATGATTTTTTAACATCGCCCATGTACTCCGATCCATTCAAAAAATAATTTATGCGTAAAATACTTTTTCTGGCTTTGCTATTGCCTGTGCTTGCACATGCAACACCGTTTAAAGGTGAAGGGGACAGCACATTCTTCAAAAAAAAATATTACAACTATGCCGGCATACAGGCCAATTTATTGCTGCAACAATTCATTAGCTTTAACAGCAACAGCTCCATCAATACCAATCCTTACCTTTTTAGCTACGTAAAGAACCGGGCCGATAATGGTGATGGGTTTGTTTTTGGAACCGGATTCAACGTAAGTCAGAATTCGAGTAACGACGGCGTAGCGGCTGTGACCGTTGAAAACGTGAATGGCGCCTTTCGTTTTGGTTACGAAAAAAAATATTTACAAACCGAGAGGTTCATTCCTTTTTGGGGAGTGGAAATAGGATTTGGAGGCGTTTACAATAGTGTAACATCGCAACTGAACCAATCGTTCAATAATTTGCCTACGCGTGTAGAAACAACTAAGTATTTTTTTGGTCCCGCTTTCAGAGGTGGTTGCCACTACGCCTTCACAAAACATATATTAATTGGCACCGAATTCTTTTTTAACGCGCAAATAGCCTATTCAACCGTTAACACCAGTTCGTTTTCGGGCGGTTTAGGTTCTTCCTCCAATTTTATTCCTTTTAATATCGGCTTTCAGGCGCCCACTGCTTTGTTCTTAGTTTTCCGATACTAAAAATGCCCCTTATGGGGTTAGGCCTTTTTGCCTTACATAGTTTACCTTCAAACTATGAAATCACTTTTTATCACATTGCTGGTGCTTTGTACTTTTAATATTATTTCACAGAACAACAAAAACACTTTCGACTTTTGGGTTGGAAATTGGAACGCGTATTGGAACGATTCTTTAAAAGGCACCAACACCATTACCAAAACTTTAAAGGACAAAGTTGTGGAAGAAAATTTTAAGATAAATGATAAAAGCTTTTTTGGCCGGAGCTGGACCGTATACGACAGTACCAATAAAATATGGCAGCAAACCTGGGTGGATGATGCAGGCGCTTATTTGGTTTTTACAGGAGGGCGCGAAGGTGATAAGGTTATTTTAAAAATGGCTCCTAAAAAAGACAATACCGGTAAAATAAAAATAAGCCGCATGGTATTCTTTAACATCAAACCCGATAGTTTTGATTGGGATTGGCAAAGTTCGTATGATCAAAAATTTTGGACCTCCAATTGGCTCATCCATTATAAACGGATAAAATAATTACTCCGCCCCCATTCTCCGTACTTTTATTAAAAACACCAATGGCGCGGCCGCCGCAAAAAAATGCTTTAGACTGTGTCCGCTTATTAAATTGCCGCATTCGAAAATAGGCACATCGGTAGCTTCAAAAACTTTTGCCAGCGCGTAAAAAAGTATCATCCAGAGTAAATACTTGTGTCCGCCATTTTTTTTATTGAATAAGGTAACGATCACTATCATAAGTATTATGGGTAAGAATTGTACCAAGGCGTAAAATCGTAAGTCGCCAAAATATTTCCAGTAAAACACCGATGACATACCTATAAAGAGCAAGGGCCATAACAATATTTTCCCATATTTATGATCAATAAATTCGGAAATAATAATTGAGAAGAAAGACATGAACGTGATGGTCATTGGTAAGCGGTCCCAAATTAAGGTATCATTATCAGGCGTTAAATGATAATACGAAGAGCCGGCACCTGTTAAAAATATTCCGACAAAGAACATAAAATTACTGATGCGTAATTCTTTATCCTTCTTTAAACTCCAAAGCATACCCAAACTTCCAATTATAAAAAATGGTAAATTAGATAACACGTTCCAGCAATTGGGGATGGATAACAATGTTCTCCCATCGGCAAAATGATGATAAGCGCTATCCTGCGCTATTGGCTTCATAAAAAAAGCTGCTATTATTCCCGCTAAGGAAATGAAAACTAATATATTTTTTTTTTGCGCGTTGGTCATACCTCCTACAAAGATGACGAGTATTATAAATAAATATATTGATTATTGTCAAGAAACTTTGCCTTAACAATTTTTAAATTTTTCCTTCCACCCCCGCCCCGCGTACTCGGGGCACCCCCGCCACTTCGATAAACTCAGTACAGGCTTGGGGGACAATTCCTTTTCTTAACACTTTTTCCTTATATTCATACCATGAAAAAACTAATTGTTGCTTTAGCGGTTTTAACCACATCTAATACATTCGCGCAGATGAACTGTTGCAGCCAGCCCGCCGCAACCGAAGCCTTTGCTTTACTAACCCACAATAAAACATTTGTGGATACGCATCTGGAGCCCAATCCTTTTACGCTTGCCAATCCTATTGGCAGTATGATCACGTTTAAAACACCCGATGGTAAAGAGGGCTACGCCTACGAAATAAAGAATATGAAGGAGACCAAAAAATATGTTTTTGTGATCCACGAATGGTGGGGACTTAACGATTACATTAAACAGGAATCGGAAAAAATATTTAATACCTTGGGTGATGTTAACGTGATCGCTTTAGATCTTTACGATAAACGTGTGGCCACCACCCGCGATTCGGCCGGAAAATACATGGGCATGGTAAAGACCGAAAGGGCCGAAGCCATTATTAAAGGCTCACTAACTTATATTGGAGGTAAAGCAAGCATTGCTACTATTGGCTGGTGCTTTGGCGGAGGCTGGAGTATGCAAACCGCCTTATTGGGTGGCAAACAAAGTAAAGCCTGCGTAATGTATTACGGCGCGCCCGAAACAAAAGAAGAAAAAATAAAAACCCTGAACGCGCCGGTATTTTTTGTATGGCCCGAGCAAGACCAATGGATCAACAAAGAAATGGTTACCAAATTTGAAAGCAATATGAAAGCTGCTAAAAAAAGTTTAACGGTAAAAAGTTACGCCGCCGATCACGCCTTTGCTAATCCCAGCAATCCAAAATACAGCAAAGAGTTTGCCGACGACGCGTTTAAGAATGCCATGGATTTCATTAAAGGGAATTTAAAATAGGGCCGATCATGATCCTCCCACTTTGGCTCGCAGACGTGGACAATCCTAATGTAAAAGGATCTATGCCTTGTGATAAAACTCAAACACCAGCTTGGCTTTGGAAACACCAATTAATTTAGTGAGTTCTTCCAGCGATATTTCCTTTATTTGCTTTACCGATTTAAATTCGGATAACAACTTTAAAGCGGTTTTTTCGCTGATACCTTTTATTAAACTTAATTCGCTGGTAATGGTTTCGCGACTGCGTTTGCTGCGGTGATGCGTAATACCAAAACGGTGGGCCTCATCACGGATCTGTTGAATTACTTTTAGGGTCTCGCTGCGTTTATCCAAATACAATGGGATACTATCACCCGGAAAATAAATTTCTTCTAAGCGTTTGGCAATGCCTATCACCGCTACTTTATCATCCAGTTTTAATTTTCGTAAACTGGTCATAGCCGCGCTTAGCTGGCCTTTGCCTCCATCTATCACAATGAGCTGCGGCATGGGTAACTTTTCTTCGAGCACGCGCGAATATCTTCTAAACACCACTTCTTCCATACTGGCAAAATCATCAGGACCAACAACCGTTTTAATATTAAAGTGGCGGTATTCTTTTTTTGCGGGTTTGCCATCTATAAAAACTGGCATGGCTGCTACGGCAAACTCACCACCTATGTTCGAATTATCAAAACCTTCAATGCGGCGCGGTTCTTCTTTCATACGCAGATCTTTCATCATTTGCTGCATAATGCGCGAGGTGTGCCGTTCCGGATCGGTTAAGGCCACTTGTTTATCGCGTTCGTGTTTGTGCTCTTTAGCATTTCGTAAACACAGGTCCAATAAATTTTTCTTATCGCCAATTTTAGGCACAACGTATTCTACCCCCGGAAAAATAAATTCGGGTTCAAAAGGTACCAAGATGTTTTTACTTTGCGAATCAAACCGCTGACGGATCTCATTCATACCAAATACCAACATCTCTTCATCACTCTCATCCAAATGTTTTTTAAGTTCAATGGTTTGTGCCTGCACAATAGTACCCTTCATTACTTTAAAATAACTTATGTACGCCGCTTTGTCGTCGCTTATAATGGCAAACACATCGGTATCGCTGATGCTGGGGTGTACAATGGTAGATTTACTTTGATACCGCTCGAGAAGATCAATTTTCTTCTTTAGTTCTTCGGCTTTTTCAAATTCCAAATGTTCCGAAAATTCGTGCATTTGTTTTTTCATATCGCGCAAAGCAAAGTGAAAATCGCCTTTAATGATCTTTCTGATCTTATCAATATTGGTATCGTAATCTTCTACACTTTGCTTACCGGTACAAGGGGCTTTGCATTTGCCAATATGGTATTCTAAACACTCTCTAAATTTTTTCTTTTCAATATTACTTTCCGAAAGGTCGTAGGTACAATTACGCAACGGAAATAATTGGTGAATAAGATCGAGCAAGGCATGCATAATTTGCACCGAAGCGTACGGACCAAAATATTCCGAATCATCTTTCTTATGTTGCCGTGTATAATACAATCGCGGAAACCGTTCTTTGCTTAACACGATCCACGGATAGGTTTTATCGTCGCGCAAGCTAACATTGTATCGCGGTTTTAAATTTTTAATTAAATTGTTTTCGAGCAAAAGGGCATCCAACTCCGTATTTACTTTAATGGTTTTAATACTGTGGATCTTTTTTACCAGTAACCGCAAACGTCCGTTATCGTGTTCTTTAGTAAAATACGAACTCACACGCTTTTTTAAATTCTTCGCTTTCCCAACGTATAATAGATTTTCTTCTTTATCAAAATACTGGTACACACCCGGTGTTTCGGGGAGCGACTTAATTCGATTTTGTATATGTTCAGGAAAATTTTCGATAGGTCAAATATAAAAATAAATTCCGTCAGGCTAACGGTAGCTTCCTATTGGGTAAAGCTTCATCGAAGATATAGAACGCAGATCATTATGATCTTTATGATCGGTTAAGATAAATATGTTCAATGAAGAAGCTGCTGATCATAATAGATCTTAACAATCATAAAAAATCTGCGTGCTATTTTATTTTTCAATTAGAAACCGCCTGTTCTATAAACAACAAACTTATTCTACAATAAATTTCTTCACGCCTAATTTATTACCACTGGTTGTTCGGGCATAATAAGCGCCCGGTGCCAGATTTAAATTTAGCATGAGTTTTTCTTCTTTGGTTTTTTGAGTGTATACAATACGACCCATCACATCAATAACCTCCAATAATTTTTCATCACCATTATCAAACGATAAGGTAAAGCTACCGTTGTTTGGCGCAGGATACAAATTAAAGTGCATGAGCGCATTGGTTTTTTGCTCGGCCAGATCGGTAATGATACTGTAACTGGTTTCCCAAATACCGCGACCAAAAGTGGAGACATAGGTTTTATTTAACGCCACATTAAATTCGATATCGCTTATAATTACGTTGGGCAATCCTAAACTATTATTAACCCAGGTAGTTTGTCCGGCACCAAGAGTATAAACACCCAGATCGGTGGCCACAATTAAATTACCGGTTCCCGGAATTTGCTTAATGCAGTTTACCGGAATGTTTGGAAGGTTGTAAGAAATATTTGTCCACGAAGCGCCGCCATTGCTGGTCATATATACTTTTCGTCCTAAACTAAAACCGGCCATGGTAATGTACGCGATGTTGCTATTGGTTTCGTTCACTTCTAATCCCGTATAAAATAAACTATCGGGTAAACCCGGTGTTACGTTGGTCCAGGTGCCACCACCGTTAGTTGATTTATATACTGCGCCCGAATAACCCATTTCGTAGCGCACACGTTTTGCGGCATACAATACCAAACTACTGGTAGGCGCTACCGCTAATGCGCACACTTCGGTAGGATCGGAAGCCGGAAAAGGACTAAGGGCCGACCAATTATTTCCACCATCAGTTGATACTGCAATATTTTCATTTCCTACATATAAAACACCAGGACTTGCATAATGCGCCACGAGTGGTGCTACCCATTCGGAAGCTTCGCTGTTAGGATTAGAGTTTGGAAAAGTACTGGTGGCGCCGTTGTTGGTACTCTTCCACATATTACCGTATTGCGACATACCAATAACATTATTGGCATTGGTGGGATCTACAAAATTATCCATACCATCACCGCCAAAAATAGTACTCCACGAATTACTCTTATAATAGAACGTGGCGTTATCTTGCGCGCCCGCCGCTAAACGTTCAACGCTGGTTTTTGAACTCGACACTTTGTAAAAGGAAGTGATCTGCATGTTATTCATCTTTGTCCATATCGCCATGTAAGGTAGCGCCGTATTGAAGTGTCCAATGCGAAATAGGATTAAAACTTACACCGCCATCAACGGAGCCCCATAAATTAACGCCGCCGGTATACACTAAATTTTTATTGGTAGGATGAACTAACAAACCCAAATCGTAAGCGCCTTGTCCGCCGCTGGCCGAACCCTGGCCCGCTTCTAAAATATTTAACGCGGGTGGTAAGAACGACCAGGTGCTGCCGGCATTAACACTTTTATACATACCGTAAAAACCATTTTGCACATCAACCGCTAACGCGTAAACATAATTAGGATCGTTGGGCGCGATGGCCAATTTAATGCGACGTACTTGTCCGGTAAAAGCGATGCCGGTATTTAATAAGGTCCATGTGCTTCCAAAATCGGTTGACTTATAAATGCCCGAAGTACCAACGTTAGAGGTACCGAGCCAGCTGGTAGCGCCGTACAGTACGTTAGGATTAGCAGGATCTTGTACCAGATCGCAAAATAACGAATCCAGTTTTTTTGTCCAGGTGGTTCCACCGTTAGTTGACTTATACATATCGCTTACACCGGCTGCAACCAGATCGTTGCTGTTGGCAGGGTTCACAATTATTTTTCGGATGAGCGACTCATCACTTTGTGTTTGCTGAAACGTTAAGCCCGTTGGCGCCCAGGTAACACCGCCATCGGTGGTTTTATAAACGCCAAGACCGTAATGTGTATGACGTTTGCGGTATTCGGTAAAAAGGTTTACGCCTATGTATTCGAAATCGCATACCGAAATGTACATGGTGTTGGTATTATTGGGATCAATGGAGATATCGCTGATGCGTGTGATGGGAAGGTTATCGGTTAAGGGTGTCCAGTTAACGCCGCCATTGGTGGTTTTCCAAACACCGCCTTGCGCTACGCCAACAAAAAAGGTATTGGCTTGTGTGGGATGAAAGGTAACGCAGTTAATACGGCCAATGCCGTTTTCCATATAGCCGGTTAAATTATTGGGTAAAACGTTGGGACCGGTGGGTGTCCAGTTAGCAGGGGTGCTGGCTTGTATGGCTTGTTCTTTTTGATTGGCCACATTAATAGCTTCCTGGCGGTAAACATCAAAACCATCGGGTTCGCCCTGGGTGTTGGTGTGAAGTTGTGTTTCGTGTTCCCAGCGTTTAAAACTCTTCCAGCCTTTTTCTTTGGTAAGATCGTGTGAGGCTTTAAAAGAATTAAATTGTTGTTGCACTTCTTTAAAGGTGAGGCCGCGATTGCTTACGCCTTGTACGGCGAACTGCGCGAAACCCGAAAAAGCGATAGCGATAAATAGAACGGATAAATTATTTTTCATTGGATGAGATTTTTCAATCTTAAAAGTAGTGAAAAAAAAGGGATATTCAAAGCCACTTGATAAGTGGAGGGAGTTTTTGTGTAGGTGGACAAAATGGCGCTTTAGGGTGTGGGTTTTGAGAAATAAAAAAGCCGTTCCTTGCGGGAACGGCTCTCATCAATTGTTAGCGAATTATGTCTTACGCCTCTTTTTTATCCAACAGCAGGAATTCGTTAGCAACGATCTCGGTAAAATATTTTTTTACCCCTTCTTTATCGGTATAAGTACGGGTGGTTAATTTACCGTCTATCATAACCTGTGAACCTTTATTTAAAAGATTTTGTGCTATGCCGGCCAGTTTACCCCACACGATTACGTTATGCCATTGTGTTTCGGTTACTTTTTCTCCTTTTTTATTGGTGTAGTGATCGGAAGTTGCTACTGCGAAACGCGCCATTTTGTTTCCATTTTCTAATTCTTTCACTTCCGGGGTTGCTCCTAGGTTTCCTACTAACTGAACGCGATTTTTAATTGTCATCATAATTTAATTTTTAATTGTTTTTACTTTTTTATTTGTTTTTGTTTTTTAATGCCTTTCGGCTCTTTTTTTTACTGCCTATTCGCTAATCGCTATTGGCTTTTCTTTTTCTATTGCCTATTCGCTAATCGCTTTTGGCTTTTCTTTTTCTATTGCCTATTCGCTAATCGCTTTTGGCTTTTCTTTTTCTATTGCCTATTCGCTAATCGCTATTGGCTTTTTTTATTAATGCACATCTTACCCCGAAGGGGCCCCTACGGGGCGGGATGCGTCTTTCTTTTTTGTGCTAACCTTACCTCCCTTCACTTACGTTTCGGAAGGCAGGCGGGGCACGTCTTTCTTTTGATAGGGAACTGCCTATCTGCAGGGTTTTATATATTGCCCGTTCTTATCTCAGTATTACCTGATCTGTGGGAGCGGGTCGTTGCTAGGTATGCACATCTTACGGGATGTGTCTTTTTTATTGCGCTGACATTACGGTGTCAGTCTTTTTTTTTTGCGCTGGCCTTACCTCCCTTCACATATGTTTCGGGAGGCAGGCGGGGCACGTCTTTTTTTTTATTTTTAAGGATAGAGTTTCTTGTTTTATATGCGCCTCATCTATATGCAGGCCTTTCTTTTAACTCTCACCCTCTGTGAACTCCGAACACTTAACTCCGAACTTCTGTCGACAAAGGTATGGTGGTAAAAAAACGCGACTCGGTTATTACTCGTTTAAATACGGAAGTATTCATTTGTAACCGTTTGTTGTCTTTTAATAAAAGTGCTGTAAGCCTCATGGCTCTAAGGACACAGAGGCTTTGCCCCCCTCCTAAAATATTTCTTAAAATTTTACTATATTTATTGGAAGGTTGGGAGAAGGGGCTCGGCCAGCAGTTAGCAACAATTACCAGCTGTTAGCACCAATTAAATGAAAAATCATGGCATTAAGCACAAATTCTGTAGTTCATTACACCACTAAACTTGAAAACTTAAAAGGTATTATTACTCAGCAAGGTTTCAAGGTTAAATACTGCTCTGAAGTAATTGAATTCTTTGATTCAACGAGTACACGAATTGCTTTTCCAGTAGTATCATTTTGTGATATTCCATTATCTGAAGTCAAAAACCATATTGATTCTTATGGATCATACGGCATTGGGTTGACAAAATCATGGGCTACAAAAAGCGGATTAAATCCTGTGCTATATTTAGAAAAAGAATCTCATTTATCTAAACAGTTCGGAACTCAATACAATAGAATACTGGATAATTTCGATTCAGAAAATGCTGATAGCAAATTACCGAATGAACATTTCGCAATTCTTTCATATTGTAAAAATTACGAAGGCAAACTTATACATGGAAAAATCAACACCGCAAATTATCGTTTTTATAATGAAAGAGAATGGAGATTTGTTCCTTCAAAAGAAGAATTATGTGGCGCAAAATTTTTTGTAGCAGAAGTAAATTATTCGAAAGATAAAGACACTTATAATGCAAAATTAGAGAATTGCTTATTGAAATTTAATTTTGATGATATCTCTT
>JBGASH010000288.1:0-3290 GCA_044229775.1 Bacteroidia bacterium | reverse complement strand
TCGTCATCATAAGACGTATTTATTGAATCACCAAGATTCACCACATTTCCCCAGGTACTATCCGCTAATAACGTAGCTCGGTAAATATCGCGACCACCATAACCACCACCTCTTTCGCTCGAAAAATAAAGTGTTTTTCCGTCGGAGGTTAAAGAACAACTGCCTTCCCACGAAAATGAATTGACTTGCCCTTTTAATTTAGCAGGCGCGCTCCACTCGGTACCGTTAAGGTAACTGACATAAATATCTCCGTGGTCATCACTGTTATCGCGGTAAGTGAAAAGTTGAGTTCCATCCGGACTAATAGCTATGGCCGCGTCGTGTGAAGCGGTATTTAAGTTAGCTATCCCTTTGGGTTTGATCCAGGCATCATTAACTTTTTCGGTGGTAAAAACGTCCTCATAAAAGATCCCTTTGTCGTCGGGTTGCTGATAGGCGTTTTGCCGTCCGCCCATACTTTCTTTTCCTTTATAAGTAAATATCATCATCGATTCATCGGCTGTGATAACCGGAACATATTCGTCGTTTTCGGTGTTAACAATCGGGCCGGTGTTGGTTATTTTAGCATTGGTGGGGTTGGCATAAAAATATTTGGCGTAGATAATGTACTTTTTTGTTTGCTCAGCTAATCGTTTTTTATCGGGCATTAATTTTTTTCGGGCCAGGTACATGTCAACAAAGATCATAGCCGAATCAAACTGATAATCGTAATGTAAGGCGCGAGCCAGATCCAGTTCTATATCCTCGGCTTTTTTATTTTTATTATAAACCTGTAACAGTAATGAGTGGGCCAGTTCGTGCTTATCGCTTCGGTGTAGGGCGCAGCCGCCAAGCATGTATTTGAAATAATCGTTGTAGTGTTTTTTGTAAAGTTCTTCAAATATTGGTAAGGCCAGTTCGTAATTGCCCTCATCATAAAGCAGACGGGCATTTTGCATAGAATCATCCTCGGCAACACTCCATTTTTTTTGTGAAAAGCCGGCAAGACAAATAGTAATAAAGAAAACGGTAATTAATGCCCTCATTTTATAATGGTGCTCTTAATAAGCAGTACTAATATAATTATATAATTATATGGTTCAAAAAAATATTTGACCAAGTTATAAGACTGAAAAAGTTGAGAATTAGGCGTTACGAAAAGTTGAATTTAAGCCATAATTTGTAGTTTTATATAGCTAAACCATGAATTTCCTTAAACAAATAGTAGAATCGGTTAAAAAAAAGCCCTCGCTTTATCTATTTGTCTTTTTGATCATCTTCAGTGTTGATAGGAGTAACCGCTGGTTTGACTATAATAAGGGGAATTTTCCATTTGTTGATGACGTTAATCAGTATTATTCTTATTTACCGGCTGCATTTATACATCACGACCTTACTTTTTCGTTCCAAAATGATTATTGGACTGTCAAAGCGGCTAACGGTAATCATATTCCGAGAATGACTTACGGAATGGCATTGCTTTATAGTCCTTTTTTTCTCATTGGTCATATTGTCGCGTCGAATAAAGGGGTTCCGCAAGATGGATATTCTTTACCTTACAAATGGTGGATTCATATTGGAACTCTTTTTTACGTTCTTTTAGGGCTTTGGTTTTGTCGAAAAAATCTTCTTAGATTTTTTAATGAGTGGGTTACTGTAATTGCTTTGTTGGCAGTTTTTTTAGGAACAAATCTGTTTTATTATACATATTGTTGGGGAGAAATGTCACATTCATATTTATTTTGCCTGATTTCAATATTCATTTATTTTACTATAAAATGGTATGACACGAAGAAGACAAAATATTTCTTATGTTTTTCCATTGTGGCTGGGTTTGTGACACTCATTAGGCCAACCGATTGTTTAATATTAGTCTTTCCGTTGTTAATTGGAGTAAAAAGTATTAGAGATATTAAGGAGAGATTTTTATTTTTGATTAACATGAATTGGAATCTTTTATTAGGGATTGTTTTATTTGTGCTTCCTTTTTTTGTACAAATGATTTACTGGCGAATCTTTGCAGGTCAATGGTTAATGTATACCTACGGTGAAAAAGAAAAGTTTTTTTTCAATGACCCTCAGATAATGAACTTTCTATTCAGTTTTAGAAAGGGTTGGTTTATTTATACCCCAATAATGTTTTTTGCAACATTGGGAATCGGTTTCCTATGGAAAAAGGCGAACGAGCTTTTTTATTTTTCAATCATTTTTTTTGTAATCAATGTTTATGTGCTTAGTTCATGGTGGGATTGGGCATTTGGCGGTTCCTTTGGTTCTAGAGCGGTAATACAACATTATTCGTTTTTTATCTTCGGATTGGCGGCGTTTATAAGCAGTATATTTTCTATTTTTCAACAAAAAAAAGTTTTGAATAATGTAATAAAAGTAGGACTCTCTTGCGTTTTAGCTTTTTTGATCAATGTAAACTACGATCAGTCCTGGAAATATAAATATGGATTAATACATTATAATGGGATGACCAAAGACGCGTATTTTTACATGGTTAATAAGGAATCTTTTACCAAAGAAGAACTTGAGGAGTTTACTAGTAAGATTAAGGTTCCAGATATTGATGCGATGCTCAATGGCAAACGTGATCAATAAGTTCTTATAGAGCGGGTCTTTGTAAAAGAGAGATCTTTACACCCCTAATGGCTAATGTGGTAGAATAATTAAACTTATTTCTTTTAAAAATTCCCAATAAAGCTTTGCGGTCTTCTTCTTTTTCAAAGGTTTGACACAAAATCACCTTGTTGTAATCATTGATGTTAATAGAAAGAACATCGTCGCTTACGGCAATATCGTAAATATTATTTTCGCTTAAATAGGCAGGAATGGCCTTAAATCCAATATAATTACCGCCATTAAAATAACAACAAAACAAACCGGTAATATCTCTTGTTTGAAGAATAATGATCGCATCTTTTTTTTCCGGTCTTAACGCTTTAACCACTCTGGCAGCCATGCGGTAATCCATTGTTTTTTTTGGATTCAGATCAAGAAACACTATCTGGATCAAAATTAAAGCAGGAGTAAGGAACCGGAGCGCTTTTTTTGAGTTGAATAAGAACCAGGAAGTAAGAAGAATTATGAATGGGGTCGTGAACAAAAGATATCGACTCAAAAATATAGGCGTAAAACTCCCTAAAACAAATAATAATAGTATGCTCAGGGTACCGACTAAAGCGCAATAAAGAAGTATTTTTTTCTGTATGGGTGAATCGAAATTACTTTTAATAAAAACAAAAACAAGACTTGCCAAAAAAACAAACAGAAAAATATACCAAAGACCCCCTCCGGAAAACAGATCA
>JBGASH010000287.1:0-3105 GCA_044229775.1 Bacteroidia bacterium | reverse complement strand
GGGGCAAAAGTTCTTTTGTCCTCGAAAAAATAGTCGTTGAGTGCAGACCATAAAATTTGGTAAGACCTCCATAAAATTTTAACAAAAAGCTTTGGATATTAGGGTGAAAAGTCAACATGCCTGAGTAAACGTCTTTCCTTCGTAAAAAGTACCCCAAAATAGGTTTGATTTTGGTTTGTTACGCCCATAATTTTGTATTGTAAAAACATCCAAATCATGAAAAAAGTAATACTCAACGCCGTTTTCTTATTGATCACAACTGTTACAGTTTCGCAACTTCCTGTTAGTCAGTTGCCTATGAAAAGAAAAGCAGTAATTGAAGAATTTACCGGAATTAATTGTGGGGCTTGCCCAAACGCACATTTATCAGCTGATCAGGTAAAAGCTTCAAAACCGGCGGGAGATGTTATCGTTGTTTCAATTCATCAAGGACCATACTCTACGCCATATCCAAATCAACCGGATTATAGAACTCCGGAAGGAAATATTATCGCAACACAAACGCCAAGTTTAACTATTTCTGGATATCCCGATGCTACCGTTAATCGTCGTACACAAACATGGGGAGTTCCAATAAAAAATGCCTCTTACAATATTTACGGTTATTTCAGCGATCAGGTTTTAAGTGAAGCATCACCGGTTAACGTGGCGCTTCAGGGAACAGTTGATATCAATACCCGCGTTTTAACTATACAGTCGGAAGTTTATTATACCGGTAATAGCATCGCTCCAACAAACTCACTCGTAATTTCTTTGATCGAAAATTGGGTAGTTGGTCCGCAATCAAATGGCGCTGCTATTTATCCGGCAATGGCTAACAGTAACGGAACTTACAATCATCAACACATGCTACGCAAAGTAATTTCAGCAAATGCTTATGGCGATCCTATTAGTCCAACTACTGCCGGAACCAAACATTCTCTTACGTATACTTATACCATTCCGGCAAATTATGGTAGCGGAACAAATGCTAACGCTTGTAATTTGAATAATATTGAATTAGTAGCTTATGTAATTGATGCTGATTGGGAAATTAGAACTGCTGCTTATGGACCGGTTTCGCAAGCTGCAACCACTACAGCAATTAAAGAAGAGGATCAGGGGTTAAATAACGTGAACGTTTACCCAAATCCTGCCGCAAATAATCTTAATGTTTCTATAGCCTCAGAAAAAGATGAAAATGCAACACTTAATGTTTTAAATAATTTAGGACAGGTTGTTCTGACACAAAATTTACCATTGGAAGCGGGCAATAACTTAGTTGAGGTTAATATCCATGATCTTTCTGAAGGGTCCTACAGTTTGAATGTTATCTCATCAAGAGGAGCAATAAATAAAAAAATTGTTATTCTGAAGTAATTAAGAAGTCTTTATTTATAATGTGAATTAAAAGGTCTCGCTAAGGCGGGACTTTTTAATTATACGGCAAAATGATTACCTTTCAGAGGGTTTAGCGAAGGAAAATCAAATCAGGGTCGTCTAATCTTTAGAAGCTGTTCCATGAAATATTTCATTCTGTTATTAGTTGTGTTTATTAGTGTTTCATTTGGTTTAAAAAAGGAAACATCTTTTTCAATAGAATTTTCTCCTTCTTTTGGAAACGCGGATTTACTTCCACAAAAGAATTATTTTATCGCTTCATTGAATGACAGTGTGTCTGTTGAAACATTTAGGTTTTATGTTTCGGCCATCGAATTAATAAAAAATAGTAAAACAATTTATAAAGAAAAGAACAGTTTTCATCTCATTGATCTCGAAAAAAAACGGAGCATTATTTTAAAGCCCGGTACAACAACCAATTTCAACGCCATTAAATTTCATATTGGCATTGATAGTTTAACTAATGTTTCGGGAGTAATGGGCGGAGATCTTGATCCGGTTAACGGTATGTACTGGGCATGGCAAAGCGGTTATATCAATTTAAAACTCGAAGGAAAAAGTAAAGTTTGTAATACACGTAATCATGTTTTTCAATATCATATCGGAGGGTATCAACACCCTTTTAAAACCCTTCAAACAGTAACGCTTCCTATAAAGAACAAAAGTGGCGTTGAGCTAATTGTGGATCTTGAAAAGTTGCTGAACAAAACCGACCTTAAAAACACAAACGAGGTAATGTCGCCAAACGAAAAGGCAATGGCTATTGCTGCTGTATACAAAGACATTTTTAGTGCAAGATAAATGAAGATCCGAATTGTCATAGTAATAATTGTTTTGATCATTTGCGCTTTTGTTGTTCAAAAAACTTTTCAGTTAAAATATCCTTCGTATTTTCCAAAGCCTGTTTACGATCTGCAAAAAAATCCTCTTACATCAAAAAAGATCGAATTAGGGCGGGCATTATTTTACGATCCTATACTCTCAAAAGACAACACCATTTCGTGTGCTTCCTGTCATTCGTCGTACAGTGCGTTTGCACATTCCGATCACGCACTAAGTCATGGTATAAAAGATCTGATCGGAACACGAAACGCCCCTGCGTTATTTAATTTGGCATGGCATAAATTATTTATGTGGGATGGCGCGATAAATCATTTAGACGTTCAGGCATTGGCACCTATCACTCATCCAAAAGAAATGGCCGAAAAAATTGAGGCGGTGGTAAAAAAATTGCAGCTCACAAAAACGTATCCAAAGTTATTTTACAAAGCCTTTAACGATAGCAATATTACCGGTGAAATGGTTTTAAAAGCTATTTCGCAATTTCAACTAACCTTGGTTTCGGCCAATTCAAAATACGATAGGGTTAAACTAAATAAAGTAAAGTTCAATGAGCAGGAGGAGCGAGGTTATTCATTATTTAAAAAGAATTGCAACATTTGTCATACTGAACCGCTTTTTTCTAATTACACTTTTGCTAATAATGGTTTACCTGTTGATACTACCTTAAAAGATTACGGGAGATGGGTGATTACAAAACAAAGTGCCGACAGTTTAAAATTTAAAATTCCCAGTCTTCGAAACATCAGTTATACGTTTCCGTATATGCATGATGGCCGTTTTACCAAATTAAATCAGGTATTAAATCACTATGTCAATGGCATTAAGCCAAGTCCAACCTTAGCCACTGAGCTAAAAACACCAATTATTTTGAATTCTAACGAA
>JBGASH010000286.1:0-3151 GCA_044229775.1 Bacteroidia bacterium | reverse complement strand
CTGTATTGCGTAAAACCGATCCACGTTTTACCGCTCAACAGGATTTTTACCGCACTTGGATAAAGCACGATGATATTTGTGAAATTGTACAAATGGTTTACGAAGTTGCGCCCCCGATTTTGGAAGCTACTGGTAAAATTAAAAACCCATGGCCTAACGTAGATGCGCACTCCGGTGCTTTATTGGTTCACTACGGTATGCACGAGTACGATTTTTATACTGTATTATTTGGTGTTAGCCGTTCGTTAGGGGTATTGGCCAGTTTGATCTGGGACAGAGCCACTGGTTCGCCAATTGAGCGTCCGGGCTCAACAACTACCGAAGCTATTAAATTAAAAATTAAAGCGGCGCAGGAAACTAAGAAAGCTTAAAGAAGTTAGAATGCAGAATTAAGACTTAGAAGCTGTCGCAAATCGGCAGCTTCTTTTTTTATGGAAATTAAATTATGGGCACTATAGGTTTTTATTTAATACTCCCTTTCTTATATCTGTTATCCATCCTGCCTTTCTTTTTATTTTATGGTGTAAGCGATTTCTTTTTTGTATTGATCTATTATGTGATGGGCTACAGGAAAAAAGTGGTGTATACCAATCTTAAAAATTCTTTTCCCGAAAAGTCGCACGAAGAATTAAAAACAATAGAACGAAAATTTTACCGCTACCTCTGCGATCTTTTTCTCGAAACATTTAAAACAATCACTATTTCCCGCGAAAACGCTGTAAAACATTGCTCGTTCACAAAAGAAACCATCGCGTTATTTGATAAATTGCACGCCGAAAAAAAGAGCTGCATCATTGTGATGGGACATTTTGGTAACTGGGAGTGGGCAGGGAGCACTTTCGCGTTAATGTGTAAGCAACAACTCTATGTAATTTATCATCCCTTAACCAATAAAGGATTTAATAATTTAATATATAAGATGCGCACGCGTTTTGGTACCAAACTATACGCCATGAAAGATACCATGCGCGAAATGATAAAGAACCGGAACGAAGTTAACGCCACAGCGTTTATAGCCGATCAAACTCCGGCCCCTGAAGGCGCCTACTGGACCAAATTTTTAAATCAGGATACGCCCGTTTTTTGGGGAACCGAAAAAATTGCCCAGAAATTAAATTATCCGGTAGTGTACGTTACTGTGAACAGGATTAAACGGGGTTACTACGAAGTACACAGCGAAATTTTAGTTCAGGAACCAAAAAACACCAGGGAAGGCGAGATATCCGAACTGCATACTAAAAAATTAGAACAAGATATTTTAAAGCAACCCGAGGTTTGGTTGTGGAGTCATAGGAGATGGAAACATAAAAAATCTTGAAGCGCCCTTGTCGGTGTTGTCACCGACAAGATGACGCTGTGCCTAATTCCTGTTGGTGACAACACCAACGGAGGCGGGAAAATAATTAATAATTAACTATCTTTGCCACGCTGATGCTCGAAGGCAAACAACTGATACTCGCCACTAAACCCTTTATGAAAGAGAACCGCGTTAAAAGCTGGTATTATACGCTTTCCACTACTTTTATTTTGGCCGCTTTGCTTTTTGGGACGGTTTTTAATTACCATTGGAGTTTAAAATTACTGTGTAGTATTTTAGCCGGCTTTGTTATTGTACGTTTATTCGTTATTTATCACGATCATCAACATAAATCCATTTTAAACCGGTCGCTGGCCGCCGATATTTTATTTACGTTTTTTGGTTTTTATGTTTTGGCCCCCGCCGGTATCTGGAGTCGCAGTCACGATTACCATCATAAGAATAATTCGAAATTATTCAGCGCCAGTATTGGGTCTTATCCCATTTTCACAAAAACAAAATTCGAAAAATGCAGCAGGAGCGAGAAGAACTATTATTTGTTCATCCGCCACCCTTTAACCATTCTGTTTGGTTATATTTTCGCTTTTTTATGGGGCATGTGCTTCCAGTCGCTCATCAATCGCTTTAGTAAACATATCGATTCTTTGATCGCGTTAATTGTACATTTTACTTCTCAAATTTGTGTTTTCTATTTTTTAGGATGGCATACCTGGGTTTTATTATGTGCAATTCCACATTTCATCAGCGGGGCTATGGGTGCCTATTTGTTTTATGCGCAGCATAATTTTCCGGGTTCAACATTTGCCGGTAACGAAGACTGGACCTACGAAGGCGCTGCATTAGAATCGTCGAGTTACATGGAGTTGAGTCCAATTATGCGTTGGGTGACTGCCAATATAGGCTATCATCATATTCATCATATCAATGCGCGTATTCCTTTTTACCGTTTACCAGAAGTGATGAAAGCTATTCCAGAATTACAAAATCCCAAAAAGACCTCCCTTAAACCAAAGGATGTCATCGCCTGCTTTAAATTAAAAGTGTGGGATTATGAAAAGCAGAAAATGGTGGGGGTGTAAATAAATCTTGTTGGTGATAACACCAACAAGGGCGTGGAGTATAAAACAAAAAAGCCCCTTTTACGGGGCTTCTATTATTAATTTCCTAGGTCTTCAAAATTGACGCTGCTCTCGGAAGTGGAATTATGATTCTCAGATGAATCATGATTCTCGCTATTAGCCGTTACCGGAGGAGCGTTTTCGCGGATGTTGGTTACCGCTTCATTAAGGCCATCCATAAATTTTTCAAAATCTTCCTTGTATAAAAAGATCTTGTGCTTCTCGTAAAAGAATTTTCCATCCTGGCCAAAACGTTTCTTACTTTCTGTGATCGTTAAATAAAAATCGTTACCGCGTGTTGCTTTTACATCGAAAAAATAAGTGCGCTTTCCGGCTCTTACCGACTTCGAAAATAAATCATCTCTGTCGTTCCTTTCAAATTTTTCTTGTTCTTCTGACATAATCTTTCAAATTTGTTCGCAACAAATATTATAAATTAAAAATAAAGTAAGGTATGCTGTTAATAATTAGCTTATTTTGTTAATAGCGGGGGTATTTAACAAATTGCCTTTAAAAGGTCACCTTCAATGTTATTTCTTTGCCATCGCGTAAGATCTTCACCGGTACGGTGTCGCCTTTTTTGTGTTCCGAGAGCCCTTTCATATAATCCTGCATACTATTAACAGGGGTTTTGTCTAATTTAATAAGTATATCGCCTTTTTTTATTCCTGCTTTAGCGGCCGGTTTATCGTCGGTAACACCGTCAATTTTCAGA
>JBGASH010000019.1:0-25451 GCA_044229775.1 Bacteroidia bacterium | reverse complement strand
GTTTCGCTTCTTATACCGAGCATTTGGTTGCGCAATATTTAGATCCGTCAAACTTTATGAGCAATTTAAGTAGCGTTCACGCTAATGTGATGTCGCAACCCGGCGGAAAAATTTATTTTACAGCGAGCGACACCACCAATACCGCGCGCATTTTTGATAAACGCTTAACCTATGATAAAGGCGGGTCCATCATTCGCAGTTTGCAATTTGAGGTGAACAACGATTCGGTTTGGTTCAATGGTTTAAGAAGTTTTCAAAACACCTATAAAGGAAGTACTGCCGGTGCCGTAGAGTTTAAAACATTTATGGAAACCTATACCACAAAAAATTTCACGCAGTTCTTTAACCAATGGTATTACGGTGATGGCTATCCTATTTTTACAGTAAAGTGGGCTTTTGGTGGTAATAAAGTGTTCTTACAATCGGCCCAGGCAACCTCGTCGGTAGCATCGGTGCCGCTGTTTATAACGCCAATGGAATATAAACTTACACGCAGCGGAGCTGCCGACACCGTTATACGTGTTATGCACAGCAACGCTATTGAAAATTATTCGATGGCACTTACCGGTACAGTTACAGGTGTGGTAGTGGATCCTAATAACTGGATCATCAATAAAGATTTTGTTACCAACGATCAAAGTATCGGCATAAACGAAAATTCTGCAGAGCAAATTGCAATCACTATTTCTCCCAATCCCACCAACGGTATGGTAAATATTATAGTGCCCCAGCAAACCAAAGGAACGGCTGAGGTGTTTGACGTAACAGGTAAGTTGATTTACCGTGAAAGTTTAAAAGATAATTTAAAAATTGACCTGAGTAACAAAGAAACAGCGGTTTATACAGTGGTATTAAAGAACGATAGTGGGGCGGTGCTTAGAACAGAAAAAATAATAAAGCAATAACTCTTTTACGAAGCGAACTTATATGAAACAAAAAAGCCACTCTTTAAAGGAGTGGCTTTCTTTTTATAATATGATCAAGTTAATTATTCACTAATAATTTAAATCCTTTACCGTGTATGTTGATGATCTCCACCTTAGGATCTTCTTTTAAGTACTTACGCAATTTGGCAATGTAAACATCCATGCTACGGCCGTTAAAATAATTATCGTCGTGCCAAATGGTTTTTAAAGCAAAGTTACGGTCAAGCACATCGTTCTTGTGTACGCAAAGCAAACGTAACAACTGACTTTCTTTAGTAGTTAGTTTTTGTTCGTTACCGCCGCGTTGTAGCGCTTGTTTTTCGGAATTGAAAGTATAATTTCCAATTGAAAAGCTGCTTTCATCCACATCGGTTGAGCGGGTTTTGTTAGAACGGCGCATGATGGCGTTTATTCTTACCAATAATTCTTCCATACTAAATGGCTTGGTAATATAATCATCGGCCCCGGCGTTAAATCCTTCAATAGTATCTTCCTTCATGCTTTTAGCAGTTAAAAAAACTATTGGCACGTTCTTATCGGTTTGTCTGATCTCTTTTGCAAGGGTAATACCATCTTTATGTGGCATCATCACATCCAACAGCAACAAGTCAAAAGTACCTTTACAAAAGGCATCATAGCCTTTATTGCCATCGTCAGCTAACTTGGTCTCAAATCCTTTGGCGTTTAAGTATTCCTCCAGCAGCGTACCCAAACTTGGGTCGTCTTCTACCAGTAATATGCGTGTTTTAACAGATTCCATGTCTTAATGGTTAAATTTTAACATAAAGTTAATCATAAATTGAGCCAGAATTTTAACAATTAACAATTATTGGATAAAGGGCAGAAACACCTTAAAAGTGCTCCCTTTACCCGGTTCGCTTTGAACCGAAATCTCGCCATTGTGCTTAAGCACAACGGCTTGCACGTAAGAAAGGCCTAAGCCGAAGCCCTTTACATTATGTACGTTACCGGTAGGTACCCTATAAAACTTTTCAAATATCTTACGTTGGTTTTCTTTGCTAATGCCTATCCCATTATCCTTTATGGAAATGCTGATACCGGTTTCGGTGTTTTCGGTGGTAATGATTATTTCGGGATTTTCTTTACTGTATTTAATGGCGTTATCAATTAAATTAAATACAATATTGGTAAGGTGAACCCGATCGGCCTGCAACCTCACCTTTGTCGCGTTAAGGTGTGTGGTGATCTTTCCGTGTCGCGCTTCAATTAATAATTGCGTGTTATTAATGGCGGTGGTAATTATTTCGTGTACATCGAGTTCGTTGAGCTTTAATTTAAATTCGCCTTTATCCAAAATGGCGGTTTGTAAGATGCTTTCTACCAAAACACTTAAACGTTTGTTCTCATCTTTTATCATTTTTAAAAAACGCGATTGTTTGTCGGGCGTTTTTACCACACTGGCATCGCCCAGCATTTCGGTGGCCAACGAAATGGTGCTGATGGGCGTTTTAAATTCGTGCGTCATGTTACTGATAAAATCATTTTTTATGGCCGACAATTTTTTCTGTTTATTTATAATAGTGATGAAATAGAAAAAAGCGAAGATCAAAAAACTTATCACAAAGCCCGAAGTTACCAGCATGGCCCACATGGTTTGCAAGATGTATTTTTTTTGATTGGGAAAGCGCACCGTTAAATATTCGGCCTGTATAAAGGTATTGTTGGGCGATAAATTGATCTTATAGCCAATACCCAGCGAATCTTTTTCGGCTTCCGCTTCGCTGAGGTTGGTGGTCTTTTGACTGCCCGGATATTGTGTGGAGAGGGAATAATAATATTTGGTGTTGATACCTTGCGCTTTCAATTCTTTGCGTAACACCGAATCCAGCAAGATCGAATCTACTTTTTGAGGTTTGTAATTGTTATAAACGTTGATGCTCGTTACTTCATCAAACAATTCATCCACAATTTCCTGCTTTTTATTGATGAGTTCTTTTTTAGCATTTTCAATCGTGGTGTTCTCAATGGTGTTGGGCTTGCTGTCGTTACGCACGTGAATAAAATTGTAAGGATAAATATGGCTTAGCGACGAATCATTTAAAAATTCGGTTTGCGAAAAACGACTGGTTAAAACATTATTGGAATCGGTACTGATCTGTGTAAAGATCTTGTGTTTATTTCCTAAGGTAATTCCCTGTGTACGGATCTTAACTTTCTTGGCAATTTTAGCGGCGTAAGCGGCACGTTCCAGTTTTAAGGCGGTACGGTTTAGCGCATTGTTCACGCGGCCCTCAAATTCTTCCTGCTTAAGGTCAAGATCGTTCTTGATCCAATACACCTGTATGGCAATTAAGGCCAGTATAGCTACTGTTACCAGAACGGTGAATAGACCAATGCGTTGTTTCATTATTAAAACAAAGATACAATAAGTTTAGTTTTAAGGGATGTTAATAAGGCTTAAAAACAGAGATGCATCTGAGCGCTCTAAACAAATAGAACAACAGCTGCTATTACTTCGCTATAAAAAATCGTTCGGTGTAAACTTTACCACCGGTGGTAACTCTAATGAAATACGTGCCCATAGGCAATTCGTTTAAATTTAAAGTGATCTTTTCGTTGAGCGTTGCTTCTTTATCTTGGGTGGTAACAACACTTCCTAACGCGTTCAACACTTCAATTTTTTTAGCAGTCATGTGTTTTGTTTCTAACACAATTGTTCCATCGTTACTGGGGTTTGGATATAAAGAAAAGCCGGCATTAAGATCGTGGGTTAACTGCGCCACGCCCGCGCCTAAAGTAGCAGTGCCAAAAAAACGAAGAGAATCAATACTAAAAGTTCCTATGCCCGATTCAGCGTTCCACGCGTAAATGCGAAAGGTAATTGGATTTAAAAAATTAGTGAAAGCGGTTCCCATTGGTAAAACAGAGCCCCAACGCTGATCAACCGAAGTAGAAGCGCCATCTAAGCTCCAAAATAAAATATTTCCTGGAATAGAAGTAACCACAGTTTGTGTGAAAGCAATTCCAACCGGTAAATTAAAAGCGTAATTATCGGCACTTGAACGTACCGAAAAATTACGGATGCCGGTACCCGAGCGACGCACATCAAATGTAATGCTACTTATGGTTACACCATAACCTGCCGAAGGTGTAACAACGGCCTGATAATATTTATTAAGATCAATAGAACCCGTCATAGTGCTATAAGTATCTACCGCGTCGGTGGCGCCTGTTCCCCACGAGGAAAACGAAAAACGTCCGCCTGCTCCCGAGTTGGCACTTACGCCCACCGCTGTAAATGAACTAAAACTTACACCAACCGCTGTTGGGGTAGGCGTAGGGTCAACAACGCCCGAAGTACTGGTAACCGCCGAAAAAGGGTATAAAGCGTTAAATGCCTGTGAAAAAACAAAAGATCCCGAAAATAAAAGACCTACGAATAGTAATTTTTTAATCATGATTGCTTAAATTTGGTCGACAAAAATAATAATTTTAGTGAAAGATGAAAGTTAAATTTTTGATACTTTTTTTAATTCCTGTTCTTTTAAAAGCGCAAAGCGAAGAGGGCCTTGTAAAGTGGTTAACGCTTAAAGAAGCGCAGGAAAGAAATAAAGTTCAACCTAAACCATTTCTCATTGACATTTACACCGATTGGTGCGGCTGGTGCAAACACATGATGAAGACCACCTATTCCAATCCCGGTTTGGCCGGATATATCAATACCAATTTTTATCCTGTAAAATTTGACGGCGAAACAAAAGACACAGTGGAGTACATGGGCAAAAAATATTATCCTACGTCTACCGCGCCTAAAACACCGCATCAGCTTACGATCAAATTTTTAGGGAGTAGTTTAAGTTATCCCTCCACTATTTTTGCCGGAAACAATTTAGAATATAATTTACTCACACAAGGGTTTCTTGACGATAAAAAAATTGAACCGCTCTTGGTGTTCATGGTCGAAAATGTATTTCGCACTACCATTTACGATGATTTTGGCGAACGTTTTCAAAAAACATTTTACGATACCGTGTTCCCAAAAAAGCGCATAAAAACCTATAGCATCAACGAAGCCCTTGCCCTTCAAAAAAAGAAACCAAAAAAAATATTGATCAATGTTACCGCTTCCTTTTGCAACTCGTGTAACGTGGCCAATAAAACTACCTTTGTTGATACCACTATTGCCCCGTATATTGAAAAGAATTTTTACCTGGTAAATTTTGATGCGGAAAGCGCCGATACGGTTTATTTTATGGGACAAAAATGTTTTAAAACACCTATTAATGGTTATCCCATGAACACGCTTGTGCTTGTGGCTACCAATAACCGTTTTTCATTGCCCGCTTTGGCAATAATTGATGAACAGCAAAAATTCATTGACGTTTTAAATTATTACATGCACCCCAAAAACCTTAAGCCTGTTTTGGTGTATTACGGCAGCAACTCGTACAAAACAAAAAAATGGCCCGAGTTCATGGAAACTTACGGGGCAAAGAAGAAGTGATGTCGCTGTCATGGTGTCCCGATAGTTATCGGGATGACGAACCATGATCGGGTAAGCAAAAAAATGTCGCTTCTGCTTAATCATACTTCGACAAGCTCAGTATGACATTTAACTGTCATGGTGTCCCGATAGCTATCAGGATGACGAACCATGATTCAAACAAGGCATTTTACCGACTCGCAAATTCCAGATGGCTATCAATTAGGATTTAAGATTTGCACTGCATGCTATTAGAGTGATCTTCCCAATACCAGACAGACTTTTTCTTGAATAATCTCGCAATAATTCACTACTTTTAATGTCGAATAATGAACAACAACGTCAGATAAATTACGTCAATATCGGGCTCATCATCCTTTCCTGTATTGTGTCGTTCTTCATTCCCTTCGAATTATTTTTATTCTCTTACGGCGTGTTGGGCCCCCTGCATTACCTTACCGAAATAGGCTGGCTTCACAAAAAAAATTATTTCACCAAAGGCAAATACGATTTTGTTTTTTTAACCGCCATCTGCGCCATTTTATTTTATTACAGTTACATCAGTCCAAAGAACGATTCGGTATTTTTTTCTAATCTGGTGGTGTTGGGCGTTTTTCTTTCGGTTATTTTTGTTTTTGTTAAGGATTGGCTTTACCGCGTTGCTTTGGCAATTTTATCGGGTGTAGTGATCATGTTATTAAAAGGTACGCCGGATTATTTTGTTTGGACCGGCATTTTTCTTCCCACTATTATCCACGTATTTATTTTTACCTGGGTGTTCATGTTGTACGGCGTGTTAAAAGAAAAGTCTTTCTCCGGGTTTTTATCGGTAATCGTTTTAATACTTTGCGCAGTGGCAATTTTTGTGATCCAGCCTGCCGGATTAAATTATGCCGTGAGCGATTACGTGCGAAAAAGTTATTTTCAATTCGATCAGCTTAATTTTTATCTCATCAACATCTTTCACATGGATCATCTCAACCGGGTGAGCGATGTGTTCACTACCAATTCGGGTTTTGTGATCATGCGCTTTATCGCTTTCGCGTACACTTACCATTATTTGAACTGGTTCTCAAAAACATCAGTTATCAAATGGCATCAGGTACCTAAGCAAACCTTATTTATCACCATTGGATTATGGATCCTGTCGGTAGCATTATACGCTTACGATTATAATACGGGATTAGTGGCGCTTTTCTTTTTAAGTTTTTTACATGTGTTCTTAGAATTTCCGCTCAACGTAGTATCATTTACCGGCGTGGCAAAAGAGCTTTCTTCGTTTTCAAAACCGGCAAAGGCCAAATAGGGTTAATGGATGCCCGGCATTTACCTTCATATTCCTTTTTGCAAGCAAGCCTGTAATTATTGCGACTTCCATTTCTCCACCCAATTAAAAAACAAAACGGAGTTAGTAAATGCCCTTTGCGGGGAAATAGAGCAAAGAAAGAATTATTTGAAAGACAAAACCATTAACACTATTTATTTCGGTGGTGGTACGCCCAGTGTTTTAGATAATGATGAACTCGAAAAGATCTTTGAAGCCCTGCGCCAAAATTTTTCGTGGAGCAAGGATGCAGAAATTACGCTGGAGTGCAATCCCGACGATCTTACTAAAGAAAAACTAAAACAATTAAAACAAACGGGCATTAACCGTTTAAGTATAGGCCTTCAAAGTTTTAATGAGCAGGAATTAGAATGGATGAACCGCGCGCATAATGCCGAACAAAGCGTTCAATGTGTAAAAGAAGCGCAGGATGCGGGATTTGAGAACATCACCATCGATCTGATCTATGGTTCCAAATTTCAAACAGTACACGACTGGGAAAAAACATTAGAGAAAGCGGTTGAATTGAACGTGCAACACATTTCGGCATATAATTTAACGGTTGAGAAAAAGACCGCTTTGGGTGTGGCTGTAGATAGAAAAGAAGAAACACCGATTGATGAAGAAAAAAGTTCGAAGCAATTTTTATTGATGATCGATCTGTTGCAAGCTAACGGTTTTGTGCACTACGAGATCTCTAATTTTGCCAAACCAAATTTTGAATCGAAGCATAACAGCAATTATTGGAAAGGCGAATACTATTTAGGTATTGGTCCTTCGGCGCATTCTTACAATGGCCATTCGCGCCAATGGAATGTGTCTAACAATGCTGTGTATACTAAAGGCATTAACCACAAAGAACCGGTTTTTGAAATGGAAGTGTTGAGTCCGGCCGATAAATACAACGAATACATCCTTACGTCGCTGCGCACCATTTGGGGTTGCGACAAAAATCAGATGCTCAAACTATTTGGGGAAAGTTATGAGAAACATTTTGAAAAAGAGATCCAATCCTATTTTCCAAAATACGTTTCAGAAACTAATGGTGTTTTTGTTTTAACCAGGGAAGGAAAATTGTTGGCAGATAAAATTGCCAGCGCGCTTTTTGTGTAGCCTACTTTTTAACCTGATTTGCTAAAATGGCATTAGCGTCTTTTAAGAATTTTACTTCTTCTTTACCGGGTTCAGCTCCCTGAGGATAACCACAAGAGCCAAGGGCGTTAATGCCAATTTGTTTGGTCTTTTCGTTTTTATCTAAAAAGAACATCCATATAGTGGGATAGCCTTGCACTTTAAACGTTTGTTGTAAGCCTTGGTTTTGTTGCGCTAATTCGGGCGGTAATTGTTTCCCTCTCGGAAAATCGAGCTCCAGCAGCACCACATTTTTTTTGGCCCATTTAATGAATTCGGGTTTCGCAAAAACATCGGCTTGTAATTTTTTACACCAGCCGCACCAATCGCTACCTGTAAAAAAAGCAAAGATGGGTTTGTTGCTGGCTTTCGAAACATCATTGGCCTTCATAATATCGGTATACCACACCAGCTCTTCGGCTTTTTTAACGGGCGCTGTAGACTTTTGTGCCACAAAATTAAAACTTACAAAAAGAAAAAATAAAAATGCAATACCGGTTTTCATGCGTTGTAAAATATAATAACAAGTATACTGATTTTAAATTTTAGGCACAATTAATAAATGTTAATTTGCCTTGCCGGCGAAAGTGCCAGGTACGCTTAACGCGTTTTTGCTTTAGCTGCCTCGGGTAATTTTTCTTTTAGAGCCAAAACACAACTCTCAATTTGTTTTACAATTTCATTGGGATCGGTAGATGTGCATCGCGTTGGTTCGCCAAAAACCACGTACGAGTTAAACGGAATTAATAAGCGCTCGCCTTTTGGTAATGTTTTACCGAGCCCGCTGGTAAACACCGGTAAAAAATGAACCGAAGGATATTTGGAAAGGAGGTACCCAATGCCCCGTTTAAATTTTTGTAATTTTTCGGCTTCGCCTCTCGAGCCTTCCGGAAATACAATGAGTGATTTTCCTTTTGTAAGTTCGTTGAGCATCATTTGTATGGGATCGCGCGTTTTATCGTGTAAAGATACTGTGCGTGGAATAAGCAGGGCATTGGTAAATTGTTTTGTAAAAAAGGCTTTGAGTTTTGATTTCCCAAAATAATCACCGGCCGCAACCGGATGCACATTTTTTATTTTTCGCCAGGGCAAAGCCGCCATTAATGAAATGGAGTCGAGGTGACTATTATGATTGGCCACAATGATAAACTGCTCAGGCATTTTCAGAACTTCCTTATTAATATATTTTACGCCAACGATCACCTTAAGAAAACCGCGCATAAAAAACGAATATAGAAAAGCTAAAAAAAACGTTCTCATTTTATATAGGCCATAAAATAAATAATATGAAAAAATATTGGCGCCGTTGTTGCCAGCGAATCTACCCGGTCAAGTATGCCACCATGCCCCGGAATGGTTGCGCCGGTATCTTTTATTCCTATGTCGCGCTTTATGGCCGAAACCACTACATCGCCCACAAAACCGGTAATAGCAACAGCAAAACTTACCGCTGCTGCCTGCCATGCAGAGATAGGTGTAAGAAAATGTAAAAAATATCCGGCCACTGTAGTTGACAACACACCGCCAATAAAACCTTCCCATGTTTTATTAGGACTCACTTTTGGAAGAATTTTGTATCGCCCAAAAAGTTTTCCCCAGGTAAATTGAAACACATCATTCATCTCAGTAATAAATACCAAAAACAATAGTAAGCCGCGACCACCCGCTTTAAAGCCTTCTAATTCGGGTAAAGAGAGTAATAGCGCGAGATGACTTAACGCAAAAATACAAAGCATCATGTGTGTTGGTATGATGGCCATGGAGCGCGAAATATCAACCGTGTCGCCTTTTATAACGAGCATGAACGGGATCCACATAAACATCACAACGGGAATAAAAATAAGGAAAGGACCATACCAACCTCTATAGGCGAGGTAATATTGTATAGGAATAGCAATGTAACTCCAAATAAGTATGCGCCTGTCCGAATCGCGGAGGTTCTTACTAATGGAAAATAATTCGCGCAAAGCAAAAAATGACAGGAAGCCAAATGAAAAATAAGAGATAACCGGATTAAAAACGGTAGCCGACACAAACACTACGCACATTAGCCACCACGACTTAGTACGTGTTTTAAGTTCACCTAATTTGGCATCGGGTTTTATTTTGCCCCAAATAAAAAAAAGAAGTGTGGCAAAAACAAGCAAACCAAAAATGAGAGCGATCACATAAAGGAGCTCTTTGTTTTGTTCAAATTTCTCTAATGAAAACATAGCGATCAGTTTATGGGATTATTTTTTAAAGTAACGTAGATCTTGTGTAGTCGACGGTAGCAGGTAATAATTAAACCGACATTCATAACCATTAAGATGTAATAAAAAACGTCGCTAAACCAAATACTCGCTACACAACCTGCCACGATCATGGCCATGCGATGTGTTTTTGCCATTGGTCCAATAAAAAAATGACCGCAATTTAAGGAAGCACCAAGGTTGCGAATGTAAGCGGTTGCTATGGCAAGCGCACTGGCAATATAAGCCAGATCAAATCCGTAAGGTAGATTTTTGATCAAGAGTCCGGCGCCCATAATTAAAAAAGTATCGCTAACTCTATCAGGCACCTCGTTGAACAAACCGCCAACCGCCGATTTTTTTCCGTGCTCTATGGCCACCATGCCATCCATAATATTCATTAAACCGCGACCTGCCACGCCTATTATTGCAATAAGCATGTACAACACAACATGGCTGTTGGTTTTGTGATAAGCATAAAACGCTATAAACGACAACAAACCAAATACCATGCTCATTACCGATAAAAAATTAGGCTGAATATTTTGTTTGGCCATCCATGCGGCAAAATTCTTTGCCCAGTTCGACTCCCGCGCCTTTAAAGGTCTGCGGCCTTCTGCAATTTTCGTCATATTCTAAATGTAGTTATTATTTGTAAAGGTGCAAGATTATAGGCGACAATGTAAATGATATAACACCACTAACCGGAAGTTTTTTGCATATATCGCAATAATCGCGAAAACACGAAGTGTAAGTCGGGCGATTTACGGTTTTCGCAACAGCAAACGGGTAATTTGTGATTATTCCCAAAATAAAAGGCCGCTCTTTTGGAACGGCCTTTTAAAAAGATCACTTTTCAATTTATTGCTTCATTATTTTTTCCTGCTTCAATACCGTAGTGCCTTCTAAAACACGCAGGTGATAAACACCATCCGCTACTTTTCCTAAATTAACGATCATGTTCAGGTTGTTCACTTTTTCACGAACCACTAATTGGCCCAACGTGTTGTAAACTTCTATTCGGACGTTTTCGGTAACTTTTGTGAATCGTACGGTAAATTCTCCGTCGTTAGGATTTGGGAAAACAATAATGCCGTTGTACGTATTTAATTCTTGCGTTAACAAACAAGTGGTAACCGATTGCGTAATTACAAAACTGGCAGTACAGCCGTTAGCGGCAGTTCCTACTACAGTGTAGTTGGTAGTTACCGTTGGAGAAACAGGAACGCTGCTTCCGGTACCACCACCCGGATTCCAGGTATAAGTATTAGCGCCACTGGCGGTTAAAGTAGATGTTTCCTGAAACGGTAAAGTACAAATAACACTCTGACTTGTTACCGCGCTTATAGTTGGATTGCTGTTAATGGTGATAGAAATATTGGTTGTTCCGGTACACGAACCATTTGAGCCCAGCACCGAGTAAGTAGTGTTGGTAGTGGGTGTAACAACAATACTTGAAGTAGTGGCACCCGTGTTCCAGGTAAACGACGTAGCTCCTGTCACCGTTAGTGTAGCCGTATTGCCTGTACAAAAAGTTGGCTGGCTCGAACTGGCAGTTAACGACAGCGAGGTAGAAGTACCTAAGGTAAACGAACCCGAACTAACACAACCATTCACGTCGGTAATAGTAGCGGTGAAAGCGCCGGCCACGTTACTGGTAATAACACTTGTGGTAGCGGTGGTCGACCATAACCAGGTTGCGCCCGCCGCGCCACTGGTAAAGGCAGTAAGTGTGCTGGTACCTCCCGAACAAATACTGGTTGGATTAGCTGTGATAGTTACAACCGGTAAAGGATTTACCGAAATGGTACTTACAGCAGTATTGGTACAACCCGCCGCGTTTGCGCCGGTAACAGTATAAGTTGTGGTAACGGTCGGAGTCACTACTATTGCAGTGGTTGTTGCGCCGGTATTCCAGGTATACGATGTGGCACCGCTTCCTGTCAAAGTATTTGTTTTACCCGCGCATTGTGTACCGCTCGAACTGGTTGCGGTAACCGACGGCAAGGCGTTAACCGTTACATTAATGGTTGAGGTATTAGAACATCCTGCCGCGCTGGTGCCTGTTACAGTGTAAGCAGTAGAAGTGGTAGGCGTAACCGCTATAGCGGCACTTGTTGCACCGGTGTTCCAGGTATAAGTACTGGCACCACTTCCGGTAAGCGTGGTGGTTTTACCACTACAAATAGTTTGCGAGGTGGCCGCAATAGTCACTGTGGGTAATGGATTAACCGTTATAGTTTTGCTTAAGGGCGGACTCGAACCAAACCCATTGGTAGAAATTAATGTAATAGTATAAGTGCCGGGACTGACATAGGTGACCGTTGGGTTTTTGACCGAGGAGGAGGGTGGTGAACCACCCGTTAATGTCCAACTCCACGACGTAGGAACGTTGGTTGACAGATCGGTTATTACAATGGATTGCCCCGCACAAATAGCGGTTGGTGTACTGAACGCCGCGATGATATCAAGATACAAATACTGTCCGTAATGTCCACGGTTCTGAAAAGACACCATCACATTTCCCATTCCGGCGTAAGCCGATAAATTTACGGTGTCGCTACGCCATTGTACCGCTGTTGGTGTAAATCCACTGGTAGTGAGATCGGGTGCGGTGGCTAAAGTTGTACCGCCTTTTAAATACACCTGATTGTACGTTACACCACAATCGCTCGAAACTAAAACCGCCAACGAGTCGCTGTACGTTGGATCATAACGCGCGTAAGCTACATCCATGGTCATTTTTACAGTAGAGAAAGTGGTTAAATTTAATTTGGTGGTTCGCATCTCATCGTAGGTATTAGGTGTGTTCCAATTTAAATTATCATACACCATGCAATTGGTACTTCCTTTTCCGGTCCAGGTACATTTTTTCCACACCATGGCGTCGGTACCCGAATCGAAATTTTGCCAGTTAACCTGAGGGAAGGTGCCCTGAAAACCTTCAACTAAAGGCAGGTTGGTAGTGGGTGTGACCGTTATATATAACAATTTGGTCATAGAACTATTTCCATTGGCGTTTGTAGCGGTTAAGGCTACGCTGTAAGTACCGGCGGTATTATAAATAACCGATGGGTTTTGCGCCGTTGAGGTTGCCGGCGTTCCTCCCTGAAAGGTCCAGCTCCACGAAGTAGGACCAAAAGTTGAAAGATCGAAAAAGTTAGACGTTCCGCCCGGACAAACAAAAACTTTATCAGCATAAAAATTGGCTTTAGGCGCTAATGTTCCTGGATTAAACAGATCGGCTTCCCATACACTTCTGCCAAAAGTAGCGGCGCGTAATTTTCCTAGAGGATAAAATATATCCAGGTCACGAACCGAAACATTTGGTAAACCGGTATTATAAGCGGTCCATGAGGCCGCTAACGAATCGCGGTAATAAACACCCACGTCGCAACCAACATATACTACATCTTTAGTGCCGCTTTGGTAAACAATGCAGTTGGTTGGAAGATTTGGTAACCCTGTAGAATAATTTACCCATGTAGCGCCTCCGTCAATGGTTTTGTAAACTTTATTTCCGGTTGAGTATCCGCTAAACGTTACCCATACACTGTTAGGATCCACTTCTTCAATAGCGAGATTGGTCATCTGCGCGCTTCCTGTTGGTAGTGTTCCGGTAGTGTTACTCCATGTACCACCACCGTTAGTTGTTTTGTAAAGGGTATTTCCTTTTATCACATAAATATATTGCGGGTTAGAAGGCGCTACAGCAAATTCTACAACTTGTCCGCCGCCACCCATGGTACCAATTTGTGCCCAGTTGGTTCCTTGATTGGTAGATTTAAACATTTCTTGTCTTCCGCCGTAAATGGTATTAGCCACTTGCGGATCTTGATGCCATGGTGTAACCCAGGCGCCGCTTCCCGTCAATCCGCTGGTAATACCTGCCCAGTTGGCTCCACCGTTAGTACTGCGATTGAACGAACCGTTATATTGCTCACCGTACATTACGTTATCATTGGTGCGATCAATAAAACAATCCATACCGTCGCCGCCCATAGAACCATTCCAGTTGCCGGTAAATTTATTGGTGCCGTTATCCTGATGTCCGGTTATTGCCATACTGTAAGTACTGCCCGAACCGCACATTCTGTAAATTTCGGCAATGGCCATGTTTCCGTTAAGCGAGGCTTGCGATGTTCCACCGTTGGTGGTATAAAATAATCCACCATCCGAACATTCGTATAAGGTAGTACCATTTTTGTAAACAAGATCGTGAATATCGGCATGAACATAAGGAGCGCCCGAGGCGGTCCAATGCGCGAATAAGGCCCAATTGGTTCCGCCGTTCAATGTTCTCCAAATATTTACACCTCCTACAACTACTTCCAACGAATTGGTTGGCGAAGCAGCAATAGATAAAGTATACCAGCCTTGTCCGCCCGCATCATTACCCGCGCTGGCCCATCCTAATAAATTGGGTGTTGTTGCTTTCTGAGTAAAACTGGTTCCGCTGTTGGTTGATTGGTAAAACCCATAGAATCCGCTGTTTGAGCTGGCGCTTCCCACTACATAAACCACATTGGGGTTAGCGGGGGTGACTGCTATGGCCAGACGGTTACACGAGCCCGCGGTTGGTAATCCGCTGGTAATGGTGTTGAAGGTAGTTCCGCTGTTGGTTGATTGATAAAAATTTCCGCTGGCGCACAAATAAATAGTAGTAGTATCGCCGGGTTTGTACTCAATGTCTTTGAAAGATGTTCCGCCACCAAAGGCAAGACTCCAGTTAGCGCCGGCGTTGGTGGTGCGGTATAAACCCACACTTGTGGCCGCCCAGATCTCGTTTTTATTCAATGGATTTATTAATAAACGCGGAATGGTTCTTCCCTGATTAACGGTCCACGCTAATCCTGTTGGGTTCCATGTTGCGCCACCGTTGGTTGACTTTAATACACCGCTGCTGTAAGAATCGCCGGCATCGGCATCGCCCATTGCTAAATAAATTATTTGAGCGTTAGTAGGATCAAAGCACACATCAGATGTTCCAATTACTGAAAGGTTATCGGTGGTGTTGTAGAAGGTATTTCCTTTGTTAGTGGTATTCCATAAACCACCATCGGGGGTATTTACCCATAATGAATTGGGATTAACCGGATCGAAACGAACGGTGTTACAGCGACCGGCATTGGCGTTGTTAAGATCGCCAAAAGGACCTATACATTTCCATACATTTGATTGGGTGCTGTTGCTGCCGCCGTATTTTCCGCCACCGCCTTGTTGTTGGGCCGCGTTTTGTAAAAGGTATTTTTGATATTCTTCATAGGCTCTTGAAGCTTCGGTTTTATTTCCCGAAGGGTAAACCCGTGGAGCCATAAAATCTTCCCAGCGTTTATATAATTCAAAACCGCGTAGCTCTTCTTCTTCCTCGGAGCCCAGTTTATCTTTAGCGCCGGTTTTTATCTGGCCATTCTTTTTTAGGTATTTATCAAAATAATTATTGAACCGTTTTTGAGTAACGTAAAAGTTCTCATTGGGATCCATGTAATTAAAATCAATTTGCGCGTTGGCAATGGTTCCTACGCAACACAAAATAATTAAACACGAAAATGCATGTAAATTTTTTACCATGATGTGTGAATTTTAGAAAATCTAATATAGAGAAAATTAAATGTAATTCAAAGCAGGAATGCCTTATGAATTGGCTCATTTAAATTAATCAGACGTTTTTTAGGTTTTGTCGAAAAATAGGAGAATTCGTCGATGGGGCTTTATGGGTTTACTGAGGAAGGATGACCTACGCTTGCTGTTAGGTACTGCCTTTTATTAATTCGGTTCAACATGTATTAGCACGTGACCTAATTGTGGTATTTCGTAACGTAACGTGTCTTTGAGTTTGTGTGCAATTTCATGTCCGTGTTTTACACTGATGTCTGCATTAACAATGGCGTGTAGGTCAACGTGATATTTCATACCTGCTTTTCGTATAAAACATTTTTCAGTTCCAATAATTCCGTCAACAGTCAAAGATACTTTTCGGATGTCTTCAATAAGGTCGTCATATAAATGTTCGTCCATTATTTCCCCAAGCGCGGGTCTGAAAATTTTATAGCTGTTGTAAAATATAAAACCCGAAGCAAACAATGCGGCCCAGTCGTCGGCTGTTTCATAACCTTTACCAAAATATAAAGCAATAGAAATTCCTATAAAGGCGGCTACCGAAGTTATGGCATCGCTTCTATGATGCCAGGCATCGGCTTTTAACGACGAGCTATTGGTCTCCTTTGCTTTTTTCAGTACTAAACGAAAAGAGACCTCTTTCCAAATTATTAGTGGAGCAAGAACAAGCAAGGTCCATATTTTGGGTAATTCGTGAGGAGTTCCAATATTTTTGATGCTTTCATAAGCAATTACTGTAGCCGATGTAATTAGAAAGCCAACTACTAAAAAAGTAATTAAAGGTTCTGCTCGTCCATGTCCATAAGGATGATTTTTGTCGGCAGGTTTATTAGCATATTTTAAACCGAATAGAACTAACAGGGATGCAAATATGTCTGTAGTTGATTCAATGGCGTCGGCAATTAATGCGTATGAATTGCCGAAGAAGCCCGCGAGTGCTTTGATAATGGCGAGAGATGAATTTCCTATAATGCTAAAATAGGTTGCCTTTATCGCTGTTTGCTCGTGTGTTGTAGTCATAATTTGTTCTCTCACCTATAAAGGTTGCACATAAGGTTTTTCGGCCTTGCGCCGTTTTTTGCGAACTGCAAGTTATGCACTTGTCTGCCGAAAAACAAATCTTCTTGTTTGAAGGCAGATTTGAGCGTTAACACGCAAAAAATGGCATTGCTACTTGTTAGCAATGAGTTGTCGCCACACAGATGCTTTTCGCTTAGCTGCGCCAATAAGTTGACTTTTATTTTTGCCGCTTTTTTAGTATATTTGTATTATGAAAGCAATGGTAATTACACCTAGGAGTAAAACCGAATTTAAGTTTATAAACGACTTACTAAAAAAACTTGGCATTTCGTCTGCAACAATGACCGAAGAGGAATTGGAAGATGTTGGCCTATCAAAAATGCTTAAAGCAGTTGATAAGACAAAAAAAGTTAGCAGAGAAAATATTATGCAAAAACTAAAAGAGTAATGCAAGTTGAGTTTTTAAGTAAATTTTCGAAGGATATAGATCGCATTAACCAAAAGTCTGTCAGATCAAATCTATCCAGATTAATAAAGTCATTCTTGCTAGAGTTGTCCACCGAAAGGATATTTACAAAGTATTCCCTTAGTTTCTCAGAATTAGTCCACTGAACCTGTTAGCACAAGATAGACGCGCACGAAGTTTACGAGCTGCTTACGTGTAAGCATATTTTATTTAGTACTTCCGTCATTTCGCGCGAAACTAAAGTGTATATAAAGTTTGCATGTTGTTGTGTCGATCAAATACATCCATTTTACCGGATGACTTTTACCCTTTAGTCGTAATAACTTTTTTTTGTCGGGAAGCTGTCGGTTAGCGCTGTCTAAATATTGCAAACCATAAAGCGAGTCAGAAGCCGACATAAATGGTCCTTTTAAAATGGATGTGGGATCGTCGAGGATCAATGTATCTTTAAAAGTTGAAAATTTATGAGCTTTATAAAAGGCCATGCAATCGTTTTTAGAAAACTGCAAAATGGTCATCGAAAAATAATTACTATCAGCCGAAGCAATTAATTTAAAGTCATTAGGTAATTTAATTTTACTAATATATTCGTATAGTTCAAATTTATTAGAAGGTGGTTTGTTACTGTAGTGATTATCGGGCGAACAACTGCTAAAAACGCAAAGTGAAATAAATGATAGGAATATTTTTTTCATAGTTTGTGGTTTGTATGCCCCTATTGCTTGGTGTTAGCGGTAGTAAAATTATTTTTTTCTTAACCACCCTTGATTAATTGGAACTACAAGTCTAACTGATAAATTGTCTTTATTGATATTTTCTGCGCCAGAACCATATACTCTCATGTTACGTCTGTAAACAATAAACAAACTTTTATAGCCGAGACCAATTTCTGGTATAAACACAAGTCTTTCATTGGAAAAATCTGTAAAATAGCCGCTTTGAATACCCATCATTATAAAATTTCTATAAGCATATATAGATAATTTAAAACCATAAGTGTCTTTGGTTAAGGTTCCGCGTTTCGGAATATATTCAAAGTTAAAACCGGGTCCAGCCTCTTTGGATGTTATTCTATAAGATTTTTTTTGTCCCATGTTAGCTTCACGTTCATAAATCATTCTCGAAAGTTCAATAGAAAAACTTTGCTTGTCTAAAAACTGATAGTCAAAAGTCATGCCGAGTAAAGGTCTTTTTTGTCCCAAGGAATAAAATGAAGGAAGAAGAAGAAATATAAATAAATGTCGTTTCAATATCTATGTTCTTATTTTATTACCGCTAACGTTTTGCGGCTACTGGCCGTTGGGCTTTCGAAGCATCAACTGTCTATAACCCCAAATGTTTATTTAAAGATAAATGTTTATAAGTGAGGTGCAAAATAAAAATGCGCTTCAGCGCACCTTAATGTCGCACCGAACGATGACCGATTCCGCCCAATGGCCAGTAGGTGCTGTTAGTACAAGTTGCTGGCACATTGTTGATCCTGATTGGTAAAAGAACTACAATAATTGTATATTTGATAGTCGTATTGGCTATTAATGAGGATTCCAATAAATATTTCAAGATTGACTGATTCACCTTATTGCGAGGGGCTAAAGGACTCTTTTTTATTAGAAGAGGACGATGCTGTGAAGCAGTTAGTCTATGAATTGAATAATGCTAACCCATCTTCATTCCTTATTTCAGGATACAGAGGGGTTGGAAAAACATCATTTGTTAACCGTGTCAGGGAGAAGCTAGAGAAGAAAACAATATTTGTCAATGTTAGTCTTGCAAAGTATGATGGTTACAAAGTACTCTTGAAAAAAGTAATTCGTCAGCTTTATATTTCCTACAAAGAACTTGATATAGCAGATTTAGAAGAGTCAAAGGAACTGGAGTCTAAATTTTCTCTTTTATACGAGAGAACATTTAATGATGTCACTATACTTAAGAAGCAACTTGTCAATACGGAGAACAAGAGCGTACATGACGCTAAGTTGGATTTAAAAAAATTGGCGCCTATTGTATTGGTTTTGTTACTGGGGACAAACGCTATTTTCGATATTTTAAATTCGGGTTTCTTGAGCTATAGTCTTTTTGTATTATCTATTATATGGGCATGTTTTTCATCATGGAATATAAGTTTTACAAAAACGAAGTCCAAGAGTGATTCAGAGGAGATTTCAAGAAAAACGTTATATGACGATGAAATAGCAGAGTATCATTTGTTTGAAATATTGGAAGAATTGAAGGAGTATAATTTTAGTGTAGTTGTGGCTTTTGACGAACTAGACAAAATTAACGCGATTGCAACCGTGGAGAACATCATTAACGATTTGAAAGCACTGTTGTTATGCGGCTTGTCTAATTTTTTTGTGATTGCAGGCCAAGGGCTTTACTATCAATTAGAGAAGTCGCGTTATACAGACGATCCAGTTTTGTCGAGTTTGTTTTCTAAAACCATACATATTTCATTACTTAAATACTCTTCGTTGAAGAAGTTTTGTTTTAATTTGGTAGATGATAGCGAGTTGAAAAAACAAAAAATATTCAATGATTATTTTGACTATTTAATTTTAGATGCGGGAAATGTCCCAAGAAGACTGTCAAATAATATAAGGGAGAAGTTAGTCTGGGAAGACGGAAAAGCACATATTAACGTCGATGATTCAATACACAAACAGTTAGATATTCAATCTAAAATTCTTGCAACTGCGGTTAAGGTTACAGAAAGCGATCTTCCCAAGATTACGCCTAATGTCGTTAAGTTAGATTTTTTTATTGCGCAGATTCATTTATGGTTATTCAAAATAAGGGGATATAAGTCGGTGAAATTTTCAATCGATGAAGTTGTTGTACCTTCAAGCTATAATCTGAAGGAATACCCTGAAGATTATATTTCACAACTCAATTCCTTGTGTGAGTTGTTATTTGATAGGATGATAGAGGAAGGGTTTCTAAAGAAGGAGTACGACAAAAATTTTAATATAGATTACTATTCATGGATTGAGAGTGGCGACGAAGATGGAGGCGATTCTAACCAAGAACTAAATGTTAATATAGATCCAGATAATAGCCCGGATTTCCTTAATGAGTTTATAGAACTAGAGCAGTATGTTAGGGGAATTTTTATTGATTTAGTGGATGGACAAACTTGGGATTCACCAAAACTTTCCATAAAGCAGATGATTAATAAGCTTGCAGAAATGGAAGTAATTAACAAAACCTGGGCTAAATCAAATAAAATCAATTCAATAATTGAAACAAGAAATAAGGTCGTTCACGGCATTGCTATGGACGATAAGGATTTAAATACTGTTCAAAGTTTTAGGTTTGATATTGGTCGACTTAAAGCGGAATTAATAGAAGACTATACTTTTTTCGTAACAAGAAGATATCTTAAGGATTTCACAGTCATTAAAGAGAATAGAAGCGGATTTGACTTTGTAGCGAGTAATCAAGAAAATGCCATAGTCTTTGAAGTGAAATATTTGCAGTATGGAAGACCCGATAGTCGTAATATAAATGAAATACTTAATAAATTCACTAATCATTTACAGGCATTTGCTTCTAATGCTCATTATGTTTTGTTTTTCTATCAGCCAAATGGAAGAAAGTCTTACGATGAGTTTTATTCTAAATTTTATGACATAGTATCATATAAATTACCGGAGTTGAAAAGTCGCTTTCATTTATATTATACTTCTGAATATCGCGGCGATGCAAGCACAGGTAGAATTGAAACATATTTGGATCAGGTATTAAAGAAATTGTCAAAAGTTGATTTGACTATTCAGGAGATGTTCCCAGGAAAATGGTTAAATGAGTATGAATTAAATGACGGAAGAAAAGGAAAGGAAAATGTAGAAATAAGAGATGGCTTTAAGTATTTTTCGAATGGGAATCATGTTTTCAATTTAGATTCTGTCGAAATAGACAAGGAAAATGGAGTTTTAAAATTTAGAAAAGTTGGAATAGGTCAGGATAATAGAGAAGCTTATAATGATTTAAGAATAATAAATGAAAATAAATAAGAAGGGTTTGAGCCGAATAACACGAAAATTACTTACACAAGAATAGAATAAGGCTGATTTAGAAATTCCGCAGGTCTGTCCAGCAATTGGTACTAACTCCCTTATAGGAGCCATTTTTTCACCTCAATCTTGCTGTTTTTGCAAAATAAGGTTGATTTTATTGGTCCTATTGGTTAAGCTAATTTACTATTTATTTAATTGTTCCGCCACAAAAGTTCCTTACCTGCTCAATCGTTATTGTTTTCATCTTGAACCGAAAGTACCCGGGTTATGTATTTTTCAGTTGGCAACAGCGAAGTTTGGATGCGTTTGGCGTATTTAATGCTATCGGTAATGTCCTTATTTTTTTCTTCAATCTCTTTGCTCTTAATTTCAATGATGAGTTTTTGTTTATTGGTTAATTTAAAACGCCTGTAAAGAAGTATAGAAAAAATGATCACTACCACCAATACCAATCCAATACCGGAAGTAAAGATCAATCTTCTTTTTTCTTGTTCTTTGGCAAGGGCGTTTTGTTTTTCCTGCTCGGCCTCCTTTTTCTCACTCTCAAAACGCGCCGTTACTTCGTTAATGCTTTGTCCTTCACTTTCATCTTCAATACTATCGTTCAATACTTTGTACATTTTGTAATTTTCATAAGCCTCTTTAAATTGTCCGTTTCCGGCGTAAGCTTCCGAGAGGGTTTCATAAATGCCTCTTCTGTTGGCTATATTGCTCTCGAACTTTTTTGTGATCTGTATGGTGGAGTCGGCATAAAGCAAAGCCCGTTTGTATTCTTTGGTCTTATTATAAAAGTTAGCAAGATCGTGATAACGCTGCCCTACAGATTCGTTGAGTTGCGAACGCTTAGCGGTTTCCAATCCTTTTTTATAGTTCGCAAGCGCTTTATCAAACTCCAACCGTTTCATATAGATATTACCCATGCCACTATAGCACGAACTTTCGGCCTCTAAATAATCTATCTCAATATAATACGCCAATGCTTTCGAATAATAACCGAGCGCTTCATCCAATTTATTTAAACTCTCGTAATCACCGGCTAAAATAAAATGACAATTCGCTACCTGATCTTTGTTGTTGCCTTGTTTAGCCAAATTGAGCGCCAGCAAGTGATATTTTAAAGCTTCGTCATATTTGTCCTGCGTTAAATAAACAATGCCTATGGCAAAATAGTACACATTTTCATAATTAGAATTTTTCATTTCCTTAGCCAATTCCAACCCTTTCAAATAATATTCTAACGCCTTGGGATAATTATACCGCGTGCGGTAATTGTGTCCAACCAACAAATAAATTTTGGTGAGCCCGGCCTTATAACCGCTTTCCGAAAATGTTTTTACAGCGGTTAAATAATATTCCAGTCCTTTATCGGCATTGCCTTTGGTTTCAAGGGCCATGGCAATATTTCTGTAAGCAAGCCCAAGAAATTTATTATTTCCAACTTTTTCAGCAAAGGTTTTTAACTGTTCCGATAAGGTAAGGGCAGTGTCGGGTTTGGTTTCAATGTATTCAAATGCTATACCGTTAAGGGCCGAGAGCCTTAAAGTATCGTGTTTGCTTTTATCGTTGTAAATATTCTGCAGCGAATCTAAATGGCGGTCTTGCGAATGAAGAACGCCTGTCAAAAAAAGAAAAAAAGATATTTGCAGTAAATGTAAACGCATGCATTATTGGAATAAATGTAGTAAAATATAATAACGAAAAAAAGCCACCCTTTACGAGTGGCTTCTTACATAAATGTTAGTTAAGCTTAAAGGATCAACATTGCGTCGCCATACGAGTAGAAACGGTATTTTTCTTTTATCGCTTCTTTATACGCCTTCATAATAAGATCGTATCCGCCAAAGGCGCTTACCATCATTAATAAAGTTGATTCGGGCATGTGAAAGTTAGTGATCATGCAATTGGCCACGTTAAATTCAAATGGCGGAAAAATAAATTTGTTGGTCCAACCCACATACGGGTTCAATTGTCCTGAAGTAGAAACCGACGATTCAATAGCGCGCATAACGGTGGTACCCACTGCGCATATTTTCTTTTTCTTGGCTTTTGCCCCATTCACTTTACGGCAAGTATCGGCCGAGATCAATACTTCTTCGCTCTCCATTTTGTGTTTGGTAAGATCTTCCACCTCTACGGTTCTAAACGTTCCCAAACCAACATGTAAGGTAAGCGGCGCGAACTGCACACCTTTGATCTCTAATTTTTTTAATAACTCGCGGCTAAAATGCAAACCGGCAGTTGGTGCTGCAACAGCACCTTCGTTCTTGGCAAATACCGTTTGGTAACGGTCAATGTCGCTTTCTTCGGCTTTGCGCTTAATGTATTTTGGTAATGGGGTTTCGCCCAGATCGTACAATACTTTTCTGAATTCTTCGTAGCTGCCGTCGTATAAAAAACGCAGCGTTCTTCCACGTGAAGTGGTGTTATCAATTACCTCGGCCACCAAACTATCGTTCTCGCCAAAATATAATTTATTACCGATACGAATTTTACGGGCCGGATCAACCAACACATCCCATAAACGGCTCTCGGCATTTAATTCGCGTAATAAGAACACTTCGATCTTAGCACCTGTTTTTTCTTTATTGCCATACATACGGGCCGGAAAAACTTTGGTGTCGTTCAAGATCATTACATCACCATCATCAAAATAGTTTATAACGTCTTTGAATTTTTTATGGATTATTTTTCCTGTGGCACGGTCAACTACCATTAAACGGCTTTCGTCGCGGTTCTTTGCAGGATACTCTGCCAATAGATCTTTTGGCAGGTTAAATTTAAACATGGATAACTTCATAATCTTACAGGATTAGTTTATATAAATAATGAACGGTTAGTTATTAAGAGCTTCAGCGCCGCCTACGATCTCTAAGATCTCATTGGTAATAGAAGCCTGACGGGCTTTGTTATAACTTATTTTTAAACTCTTCAATAGGTCTTTAGCGTTATCGGTTGCTTTATGCATAGCGGTCATTCGCGCGCCGTGTTCGGAAGCAAACGAATCTAAGATAGCTTTAAACAACTGTGCTTTTAGCGAGCGCGGTATGAGGTCGTTCATAATGAACTCCTGACTTGGCTCGTAAATATAATCTGAAGTAAAGGTCTTGGCGTTTCCTGAAGGCGGGGCAATAGGTAAATATTGTTCGGCCTGTATAATTTGTACCGCCGCGTTCTTAAACTGGTTGTAAACCAAAATAACATTGTCAAATTCCTTATTCACGAAAGCCGCCATTATTTTATTGGCAACATCGGCCGCTTTATCAAAGGTTAAACCGTCGTAGATATCGTTATAATTATCCGCTAAACCCTGATCGCTTTTCATAGCATGTTCGGTACGGCGGAAAGCATCAAAGGCTTTTTTCCCAATAGGTAAAACCATTACGGTGTTGCCGGCGTACTCTTGTTTAATAAGGCTCCAGGTTTTTTTAACCACGTTGGCGTTAAAGCCTCCCGCTAAACCACGGTTACTGGTAATGGCAACGATCAACACATTTTTTCCTGAACCTTTACGCGAGTAAGCGTTCTCGGAAGAGCCACTCACGTTCTCAAGGATTTCTTTCATTTTGTTGGCATACGGACGCATTTGAGTAACCGCGTCTTGTGCACGTTTCAATTTAGCAGCGCTCACCATTTTCATGGCACTGGTGATCTGCATGGTTGAACCAACGGATGTTATTCTATTTCTTACCTCTTTTAAGCTTGCCATTTCTATTTAATTAAGAATTCAGAATTAAGAATGCAGAATGAGCATTTGTTAAGTTCTGAATTATTACTTTTTGCTTGAATTGATAATTGAAACCAATAGTTTAATTATCTCCTCTAATTCATTTTTTAATTTTTTATCAAGTTCAAAAACTTTCCTTTCAATAATTTCAAACCAATATTTAGTTTCTTCGGCTTCTTTTAAGGAGATGCCCATTTTATTGATGAAATCGGGTTTACTTACAGCTCTTTGGGCTTCTCTAACGTTTGCCCCAATCGATGTCCCGCTTCTTGTAACTTGTTTTGAAAGAACGTATTTCTTTTTTTCGTTTAATTTATCTTCAAGATCTAAAATGTCACAGGCAAAATCAAGTGTTTTTGAAACTATGATGTTCTCCGTTCTCAATTCTGCATTCTACATTCTTAATTCTACATTTACTTGTACTTAGCAGTTAATTCTTTTGCCGCATTCTCCAATACGTTAGTGATCTCGTCGGTGTATTTACCGGCTTTTAATTCATCTAAGGTTGATTTGTGTTTGCGCTCTAACATGTCCAAAAATTCTTTTTCAA
>JBGASH010000285.1:0-3163 GCA_044229775.1 Bacteroidia bacterium | reverse complement strand
AGTTCTACAGGATGTTTAACCCAAACTTCAGCGAGCTTCAGTAACGTTCAATGCTTACAATACTCTTTCTTATTCCCTGTTGTTACCGCATCAGGAGCTATGGTTTGTAACTAAGAAATTGTTTATGATATAAATCAAAACCGTCTCGATAACCGAGGCGGTTTTTTATTTTTGTATAGTTGAGAGCTTTAAAAAAAATAGCCGTTTATTTCCGCGATCAGTATAAGTTAGACATCCGTGCTTTGTCGTTAATGCGTATTGCAATCGGTTGTGTTATTTTAGCCGATCTTATTATTCGCTCTCGTTCTATTGTTGCGCATTACACCGATGAGGGGATCTTACCCATTCATTTATTAAAAGAATTTTACGATAAGCAATTATATTATTCACTTCATAATTTAAACGGGAGTTTAAGTTGGCAAGCTACTTTGTTTATCTTGAATGCTATTGTTGCCATTGCTTTAATAGTTGGATACAGGACAAGAATTACAACTGTTGTGGCTTGGTTATTTATGGTGTCGCTGCAAAATCGAAATCCTTTTATTCAGCAAGGTGGTGATGATCTGTTTCGTTTAGTTTTATTTTTTGGGATGTTCTTGCCTTGGGGAAATTTTTATTCATGGGATTCTAAACACAGAAATTGTGAGAAGAAAAAATATGTTTCATCATTGGCCACTCTTGGCTATATGATGCTCATTGCATCAGTTTATTTTTTCTCAGCCCTGCTAAAAACCTCGCCGGAGTGGAGAACTGAGGGCACGGCTATTTATTATGTATTGAGCTTAGATCAATTAAAAGTGGGAATGGGCGATTGGTTGTATCAGTTCCCGACCTTAATGCGTTTATTGACCCATTTAACTATGTTCATTGAATTCTTTGCTCCTATCTTGATTTTGCTGCCCTTCAAAAATAAAATTTGGCGACCGATCGGCGCTATTTTAATTTTACTGTTACATGTTGGAATTGCTGCTAATGTTTATGTAGGATTATTTTTTGTGATCGACATTTCGAGTACGGTTGGGCTTTTCTCCTCAGGTTTCATGGATTGGTTCGATTCCAAATTATCGAAGAGATCAGAGCTGACCAATTCATTATTAAAATATCCTGTTAGCTGGAGAACAACTTTTAAAAATGTATTCCTCACTTTTGTGATCGGATTTTCTTTACTGATGAATTTGGGAAATTTAAGAAGCTTCAGTTTTACGATCCATCCAAGAGTGATGGAAATTTCCAATGCATTGAAGCTGGAACAATTTTGGGGAATGTTCAGTCCAAATATTTACAAAGACGACGGTTGGTACGTGTATCGAGGACTTCAGCCCAAGGGAGATTGGGACATTTACAATAACAAAGCAGGGATCGACACTATTAAACCGGCTAAAATTGTGAAGATGTATGAAAGTGATCGTTGGAGAAAATTTGCAGAGAATTATCAAAAACGGAATTATAATTTCATTAAACCTTATTATTGCCGATATTTAATCAGGAAATGGAATAAAGAACATCCCGATAATAAAATTGATGGTTTGTACATTTATTTCATGAAGGAAGAATCTTTGCCCGATTATAGAACAAAACCGTTAAAACAAGAGAATTCTTGTTTGTGTTACGAAAATGAGTCAGATAAATAAATTATTCAAATACTCGAATTATTTGCTTAGTGCGAAAACGGCTCACGGGGTGCACTCCCCCTTTGTTTTTAAATTGATACATGAATTTATTGAGGCCAAGAACACCGATTATTATCCATTCAAAGAATTAAATAAAGTAAGAAAAGAATTATTAGCGAACGAAACCTTTATTGAGGTAACAGATCTGGGTGCCGGTTCTAAAGTTTTTAAAGATGGTAAAAGAAAGGTCTCTCAAATAGCAAAGGTTGGAATTAGTAAGAAAAAATTCTCTGAATTATTCTTTAAGTTGGTCAATTTTTGTGATGCAAAAACGGTTGTTGAGTTAGGAACTTCTATCGGATTGAATACTTTATATTTTGCTAAAGCGAATTCAAAAACAACTATTCATACTATTGAGGGCTGTAAAGAATTGAGTAAGTTCGCTTCTCAATTAGCCAAAAAAGAAAAAGTGGATAACATTAATTTTCTGACAGGCAACTTCGATGATGAATTTCCCAAATTATTAAAACGCATTTCTAAGCTCGATCTTTTGTTTGTCGATGGGAACCATCGTTACCAACCAACGATCAGTTATTTTAAAATGGCTTTAGAGAAAAGGTCAGAGTCGTCTGTTTTTATTTTCGATGATATTCATTGGAGCGAAGAAATGGAAAAAGCCTGGAACGAAATTAAATCATATCCGGAAGTGACCTTAACAATTGACCTATTCTTTGTTGGATTGGTATTTTTCAGAAAAGAACAAAAAGAAAAACAGCATTTTGTTTTGAAGTATTAAACCATTTACCTTATGAGATATTTGATCTACAGTCTAGCCTTTCTTGTTTTGCTTTCATGCGAAAATAAAAAAACGGAAAGCAATGAAACTTCCATAGTTTCAAAGACTCCTGAACTTCAGGTGCCTGAAATAATTCATTTTCCTTCACTTGATAGCTTACCAATTACGGCCAACCTTTACCACAAAAATGATTCGGCTCCTGTAATTGTATTATGTCATCAGGCACGTTTCAATAAGTTCGAATATGTTGGTATTGCCAAAACATTGTATCAAAAGGGTTTTAATTGTTTGGCTATCGACCAACGTTCAGGCGGTGGAATTGTAGAGGAGTTTAACGAAACCAATACGGAAGCTGTAAAAAGAAAAAAAGCAGTTGAGTTTCTGGATGCGGAACTGGATATTACTGCTGCAGTAAATTTTGCTGCACAAAAATATAACCAAAAAGTTATTTTATGGGGCAGCTCCTATTCTTCCGTATTAGCTATTTACGAGGCAATTAAAAATGAGAATGTAAAAGCAGTTATAGGATTTAGTCCGGGCGATTTTTGGCCAAAGGAACGGGGTTCATTAAAAGAAAAATTAGTTGCGTTTAAAAAACCAATGTTCGTCACATCTTCAAAAGAAGAGGCGAAAGAATTAACCGACATGCTTTCAAAAATGAAGATGGATGAAAATCAAACTCAATTTATCCCTGATTCCGCAGGCCTGCATGGTTCACGCGCTCTCTGGAAAACATCAGCTAATAACGAAGAGTATT
>JBGASH010000284.1:0-3201 GCA_044229775.1 Bacteroidia bacterium | reverse complement strand
AACGAAAAATAAAGGCCGAATCTTTTTGGAGCTGAATGGTGAGGGAATCGATTTTTGCCTGTTGGTTGGTTTGCGAATGAAGTGTAATAAAAGAAAAGAATCCGGTAAAGAATGAAATTAGAAATATTTTCCCCAAAAGGGTCTTTTTAGTCATTAAGGTCTTCGTCAAATTCCGATTCTTCTAACGCTTCTCCCAATCCCGATTTTGCTTCAATGAATTCTTTTCCGGTCAGCCGTTTTTCGAGCGAAAGCAAAAAGGCAGGTAATAGAACCAGGTTACAGCAATAGGCAATTATGAGTGTGAACGAAAGTAAAACACCCAGCGCCTGTGTTCCGCCAAAACCCGACAAGGCAAACATGCCAAATCCAAAGAATAATACCAGGGCGGTGTAGATCATGCTAACGCCGGTTTCGCTAATGGTTAATTTTACGGCTTCCGAAATGGTTAATTTATTCCGTTTCAATTCGTGTCGGTATTTGGTTAAGAAATACAAAGTGCCGTCGGAAGAAATACCAAAAGCAATACTAAACACCAAAATAGTACTTGGCTTTAAAGGAATACCCAAAAAGCCCATGAGTCCAGCCGTAATTAAAAGCGCTACCAAACTCGGAACGGTTGAGATAAGGATCATTCGGAAAGAAGTGAATAGGGTTAACATTAAAATGGCAATTAAAATAATAGCCAATAAAACACTTTCAATTAAATTATTCACCAAAAACTCATTACCCTTTAAGAACATGATGCAGTTACCGGTAATTCTAATATCGTATCGCTCGGCGGCAGGGGCCCAGGTTTTTTCATCCTCGTTATAATTGAAAACGCTGTCAATTCTTGGTTTAAGTTCCTTGGTTAATTGTTTTACTCGTACCGAACCGGCATCCGCCATTTGCACGCTTACCCTTGTATAACGCCGTGTACTATCCATAAAGGACGTGAGCTCCGATTGTTTTTCCTTTTCGCCCTTAACGTATTCTGCAATGTTTTTGAGATCGGTAGCGGCAGGCATTTTGTAAAATTTTTCTTCGCCTCCTTTATACGACTGATACATGAATTTGGCGGCTTCCGCAATTGACACCGGTTTTGACAATTCAGGATAATGCGATAATAATTTTTGAAGGCGATTGATGCGATACAGGGTACGCGCGTTATTGGCAAAGATGCCGTTCTCCTTTTTGGTATCAATGGTTATTTCAAAAGGAAGTACACCGCCGTAATTTTCTTCAAAGTACTTGAGGTCTTGTATCAGCACATCGGTTTTTGGAATATCGTCTACCACTTTTCCGAAAGCGCGGATCCTTAATAGACCGAAAAAACAAACCACACTTACCAAAATAACGGTAATGTAAATGGCTTTACGATTGTGCTGTGTTATTAACGCAACTTTATTAAGCGCGCCTCGCAAGCTTTTACCTTCCAAATGTTTTAGGTGCTTTGATTTTGGCGCCTTTAAATAACTGAAAATGGAAGGGATCAGGATCAATGAAAGAAGATATGTTACCATTACGTTGATGGAAGCGATCATCCCAAACTCAAATAAGATCTGGTTCTCAATGGCGCAAAATACGGCAAAACCTATTGCGGTGGTTATGTTGGCAAAAAATAGTGACACACTCGAACGTTGTATGGCAATGTGCATAGCACTAATCTTATTTAGCCCATTCGATATTTCTGATTGGTATTTGTTCAAGATCAAAATACAGTTAGGGACACCTATCACAATGATGAGCGGCGGGATCAATCCAGATAACACAGTGAGTTTATAACCAAATAACACCATCATGCCAATGGCTATAAGTACGCCGCAGATCACTACCAATAAAGAAAAGATCACGGGTGGAAAGGACCGGAAGAAAATAAAAAGTAAAAGGGCTGTTACCAAAAGAGCTACACCAAGAAAAAATCCGGTTTCGTGCGAGATCTTTCGCATTAAGGTGGTTCTTATGAATGGTAAACCAGAATAGTGTACCTGGATCCCGGTTGACTTCGAGAATTTTTCGACCTCGGCTTTAATGTCATCAACTATTTCGAGTCGCCTCTTCGAGTTCAATTCCTTTTCGTAAAAGGTGAGAGCCATTAAAGTGGAATTAGTTTTGGGATTGAAAACAATTCCTTCGTAAAATTTTAAAGAGTTTATTTTGAGAATAAGATCATTGAGTTCGTCTTGTGTAGTAGGGGTGTTTCCTTTTAAAGGTTTAAACTCAAATTTTCCTAACGAATCGTTTAAGATAAGGTCGTTGAGGCGCGGCATCGAAACCACGCGCTTTATACCGGCAAGGTCTTTAAGATCGTTCCCTAATTTTGCCCATGCGTTGTATTTCGGTAATTCATTTAACTCATCTTTTTTTATCCCAATAACCAATACATTTCCATCTTGCCCGAATTTTGATTTAAAAAAATCGTAATCAATACTCACACTATCCGTATTGGGCAAAAGGCGCAGGAAATTATACATAACCTCCACTTTAGCCGCAAAGAACCCCATTACCGCCGTAACGGCTATAATAGTTATTAAGAGAAAAAGCCTGTACTTTAATATGAAATAGGCCAGTTTTTTGATCATAATTTCTGCAAAAAGCGGTTAAAAACCACAAGTCTTAAAGATAACTTTTAATTTAGACTGTTAAAAGGCAATTTCGTTTAATTTCTGACAATAATAATGTGAATAAAAAAATTTAATGTTGTTTTAATTTGTGCCATTGTTGTAATTTTGTTCTCTGTTAAAATGAAGTCTATTTTAGGGTCAAATCCCAACAAAGCAATTATTTACTGGCTTTTAAGCGGTTGTGCATTGGTGTACATAATGGTGGTGGTTGGATGTTTAACCCGTTTAACCCACTCCGGACTATCTATTACTGATTGGAATTTTATGGGGTCGTTACCACCCTTTAGCGAAAACAGCTGGATGGAACGATTTGCGAAATATCAAACAAGTCCTGAGTTTATGATCAAGAACAGCTCGATGACCATAGCAGAATTTAAGTCTATTTTTTGGTGGGAATACATTCATCGTTTAATTGGAAGAGCCATTGGATTTGTTTTTATTGTTGGTTTTGTTTGGTTTTTGGTAAGAAAAAAATTCAATAAACAGTTGCTCCCAAAAATGTTTTTGCTTTTTTTATTGGGTGCTTTGCAGGGATTGATCGGGTGGTGGATGGTAAAAAGCGGATTGGTAAAAAATCCAAACGTTAGTCATTACCGCC
>JBGASH010000283.1:0-3208 GCA_044229775.1 Bacteroidia bacterium | reverse complement strand
TGTCCCGAAAATAAATTCGCAAACATATTTAAAGCGTGGAGTAATTTTAGGAGTATAAACGACGAGCTGTGAAGCGCCTTTATCTTTAAAGTTTATTAGATAATTTAGTGTTTCGGTAACGCTATTTCTTTTCTGAGTCATTAAGATTCTTTTTTAAGACTTCGAGAATGCGTTCAGTCGCTTTTCCGTCCCACATAGGAGGTATTTGTCCTTTTTTATAGGTGCCCTTTTCGATTTGCGAAACATAATTTAGTATCGTATCAATTTCAAAAGGTATCAAGGTGTTGGACCCTAAAGTACAGGTAATGGGCCGTTCGGTGTTTGGCCTTAAGGTTAAACAAGGTACTTGTAAAAAAGTAGATTCTTCCTGAATGCCGCCACTGTCGGTTAAAATAAATTTACAATACTTTACCAGTTTTTGAAAAGCAAAGTAATCAAGCGGTTCGGTGAAAAGCAAATTCTCCACTTTATTTAAACTATCCTTAAGACCAAACTTCTCAATGTTCTTTACTGTACGTGGATGAACCGGAAATACCACTTTGTATTTTTTACCAACCTCACCCAAAAGGATCAATAGCTTTTGTAATCCCTCTTTATTATCAACCGTAGCCGGACGATGCATGGTAATTAATACAAATTTACCGGGCGAAATATTGAGATCTGATAAAACGGAAGAGGCTTCTATACTCTTATCAAAGGCCACCATTGTATCGATCATGGTATTGCCAACAAAAAATAATTTTTTCTTATCAACGCCTTCTTTCAATAAATTATCATAGCCACTTTGTTCAGTTATAAAGAACAGATCACTTATTTTATCGGTCAAAACCCGGTTGTGTTCTTCGGGCATTGTTAGATCGTAACTTCTTAAACCGCTTTCAATATGACCCAATTTAATATTTAATTTATTGGCGGTAAGTGCGGCCGAAAGGGTTGAATTAACATCACCGGCCACCAGCATCAGATCGGGTTTAAAAGTAGTAGTGATCAACTTTTCTATACCTACCATGATCTCTGCCATTTGAGTATTGGCCGAAGCAGTGGTGGAGATATTTAAAAAATAATCGGGAGTTAAATTGAATTGCTTAAAAAAAACATCAGCCATTTTATCGTCAAAATGCTGACCGGTATGCACAATTTTTATTTCAACATCCTTAAATAATTGTGCCACCCGTTTAAATTGCGTGACTTTTATAAAATTTGGACGAGTACCAACAACTATAAGGATCTTTTGCATATAATACTAAGGTATTATTTTTTAATTAACTTTTTTACAGGCTTCAAAACTTTTATTACTTTAAAATACATATCCCAATATTTTTGGAGCGTGGGATAATGGTTATGCGGATAGGTTTTAGCTTTCATATACGCTTCAAACGTTTCGTTAGTAAAATCCAGTTTTTTGATCACAAACTCTTTATCTTCTTTCAATTGTGCCGCATCATAGGCCGGCAAACTATATTCTTTTAACGCTTCTTCGCGGGTTATTTGTCCTGATTGCACTAATACCGATAAATGAAACTGTCTTTTATCGATCTTGAATTTTTCCTTCAAAATATATCCCTGATAAAACCGAGTAAAAATATTTTCATAATGTTTACCACCATAATCTCGCCATCCGAGTTCTTTCTTTATTAACTCTTTAACCTCACTTTTATTGTAATGCGTATAATTTAAAAGGTAAACGTACTTAAGTTTCTTATCTATCAAACGTTGCTTAATGAAAGAGTAATGAGGAAAAGTTTTAAAAGGCCGTTTACCGAATTTTTTATGAATAGCTTCGATGTTCACGATATCTGTTTTATCGTGTCGCCAGCTTTTTGGAAGATAAGTTCCTTCGGTTACAACGTTATGTCCGGTTAAAACGTATTTTATTTTGTGCTTAAGAGCCGCTTTATAGGCTGTAGCGATCAGCGCGTAATCATAAGGTAATTCCAGATCAACTACGCCGGCTTTAAAAAAAGACAATTGAATATCTTTAAATTCCTCCCAATCTAATACCAAAGTAAAAAGGTCGAACCCTGTTTTAGCGCAAATATTCTCAATATTTTTAACTGAAAGTTCGGAGTTCCACCCATTATCACAATGAACCAGAAGTGCCCTTAATCCATTTTGTTTTGCCAAATGGGCAAGATAGGTACTATCTACCCCACCACTCACCCCAATAATGCAATCATATTTATTTTCTTCTCCATTTGTCTTAATTTCCGCAATGGTGTTTTCAAAATGAATTTTTGTTTGTGCGCCTGAAGGTAATTTTTTAATGGCCACATCAAAATTATGACAATGGTTGCAAACGCCTGCTTCATCCAGGATCAGATCCGGATCATTCACATTATCCATTATGCACCGTTTACAAACTTTCATTATCCTTTACAAAACTATCATTTTATTTACCATATAGCTTATACCAGATACCCAAAGCATAAGTTCTGAAAATACTATCGCCTTTAATTGCTCTCATTTCAGCCGGTGTATACTGAAGATACGATTCAAATACTTCTTTATAAGTGTTTATCCATTCCTTTTGTGGCGTTGTAAATCCTTTTTTATCTTTTCGCCATCTTATTTCGTCAGGCAAATGATCATCCGACATCCTCATTAACCATTTTTGCCACCCGTTTCTTATTTTCAAATCATCCGGTAAGCTCATACAAAAATCCACCAGCTTATAATCCAAAAAAGGCGCGCGCGATTCTACTCCAAAAAACATAGAGTCTCTGTCATCAGCGCGTAAATATGTGGGCAATGTGGTTTCAAAAATATCCAACTTTAACATATCTATAAGTTTATCGGCAGTATTCCATTTTTCTTCGATCCTGGTTGAAAACACTTTTAAGCCCATTTTCAATTTCACAACCAATTTTACCTCATTCAATATTAAACCATGAAGTTTGTTAACGCTAACATTTTTGTGTTCAGCATAAGCCTTTATGTTTGATAAATATTCGATTATCTTTCCCCTTAAGATCAGTGAACGGCAATAACGATAAAAATGGTGGTGATAACCTGCCATGATCTCATCCCCACCCTGACCGATCATCAATACTTTGATCTTATGCTGATGAACCAAACTATAGAGACTCCATTGGCTAAAAAAAGAGGTGGTTTGGGGTGGAAATTCAATAGCCGTAACATGCTTTTCAAAATTCGCCGGGGAAAAAATCTCCATTGGATTAATACGCCAGTGATTCAATTTAATATCCTT
>JBGASH010000282.1:0-3223 GCA_044229775.1 Bacteroidia bacterium | reverse complement strand
TTTGTGCTTTCAAAGTAACCTGCGTCTGACAATTGACCGTTCCAACACTATAGGTATGTGATACAGTTTGTCCGCCATTAGTATAAGTAAAAGGCACCAAAGGAGATCCATCACCAAAGTCCCAAGAAAATTTTGTCGTTTTTGAAACATCCGTACTTGAATTGATAAATTGCAAAGTAGCAGGTGCGCAGGCCGTTGTTACGCCCAAAGTTGGAATTTGAATAGAAGCGTTAACTTGTTTTTCCATCACCACAACGCCGGTCATGGTGCAACTTAAACCCGGGATCATTAAAGTTACGGGAAAGGTATCGATAGTAGCGGTATAGGTGTGAGGAATGATGGTATTGGCAACATAAGAACCGCCGGTGTTATCAGCAGAACCATCGCCCCAGCTTATTGTATAAGTACCCCAACTGCTATTGGATTGAAAATTTAAATTGTAACTACCACCGGTACAACTGATCCAATAAGGCTTATTACTTAACGCGCCAAGATAGTCGTATACCTGCGGACACTGTGCTTTTGCAAACGCCGTTAAAAAGAAAAATATTACAATTAGCTTTTTAGCCATTAGTACTCAAAAAAATGCAGGCCTGTAAGCCGGGTTTTGTTTCTTCGCAAGTTTAACCCCGCGGTATATTTATCATTTATCTATGCGACCTACCCGTCACGGCACCTTGCGGTTAAAGCGGGCAGCTTTAAAACCGTGACTTATTTGGCCTTTCAACACCCGAGGTTTTCCTCAACTTTACCGTTACCGGTAAAATTCGTAAGCTCTTACCTCACGTTTTCACTATCACCACCCAATTGCTCAGGAGGCTACCTATTTTCTGTGGCACTCTCTGTTACAAGATCATTTCTGAACCTGTACCCATGTTTTCACATGGCGGGTTACCCTGTGTTGCCCGGACTTTCCTCCGTCCCAATGGGACGGCGATAAAACAACCTGCACTTAAATTTAAGGATTTTTTGGTGATTGGTAAAAGATTTTTTTGGGAATTTATACGTGGTTGGTTTACAAAATATTTACCTGCGTGGCCCCATAGCCATACTGCTTATAAGGCGCGTCCTGAAAGCTTACACCATCGGTTGACTTTAAAAACCTTTGTATCTCACTTTTTAAACGGCCGTTCCCTACCCCATGGATAAATGTTATTGTTTTAAGCCCATTTACTATTGCGGCATCGAGTTCCTTTTCAAATTTTTCGAGCTGTATGGAAAGCATTTGATGACTATTTAAACCGGAAATATTTTCTTTCAGCTCCTCAATGTGAAGATCCACCTCCTTCTCAAGATTTTTCAACTGTTCTTTGCTGGATTTGGATTGTTTATTCGGTTTTTTGAATTCCTTAACGGATCTTAGTCGCTTTATATCATCTTCGGTTAGGTTCTGTTCTACATTTTGAGCCACCATAAACTCATCCTTCAACAAAAAAGCGTAAACCGGAAACTTAAATTCGTCGTGTTTCAACAAAACCGATTCATTTAAACTCTTCTTATTGATATTAAGAATTTCGGCAACGGGCATTTGAGAGCGAAAGTGCGAGTTTTTGTATAAGAGGCATTCTATCTTATGAAAATGGTATTCGTTAAAAAAATTGATCTTTACCTGTTTTAGCAATATCTTTTGAAAGGCCCCTACCTCACCGTGTTTTATGGTTTGAAAATATTCGTCATCTTTAATAGAATAGGTAAAAAGCAAAGTGAACGAAGAAGAGTTGAATAAATAAATATTATACTCATTCACTAAAAGCGGCATCTCATGATCGGGCTCTATCACAAAATAAATGGCTTCAAAGACCGAATTTTCGGGATTGATATTAATATTCTCTACTTCAGGGTTAATGATCAACTCCACATGAATAGGAACCAGTTCTTTTATGGAATAAGGAATTTCAAAACCATCGGGCATTTCAACAAAAGCGGTATGTTTATCCTTGAATCGTGTTACCACACCTTCTCCCACTTCATTTAAAAATCTTACTTTATCGCCAATTCTCAATTTCATTTGACGTCAAATTTATAGATAAATATCCGCTTTGTTTAGTAGAATGAAATTTAATTCCGGATCTCGAACAAAGTTCACTCAAATAATTGATGTTTTTGTAAGAATTACTTCCATCGGCTATTAACAGTTTGGTTTGGGTCGGCAATTTCTTCGGTTTACAATCATTGGAAACCAAGATATAATCGGGTTGTAAAAAATTTAAATAGGATTCTTGTCCAACTAAGTGATAATTAAAAAAGGACAAACCGGAGGTTTTGAGGTAATTGATGTTTGTGCGGTACAAACAGGGATAATTGAAAGAACTATGATTTGGCCTTACGTGGTAATTATAATCGTTCCCGGAAATTCCGGAGCAAAACAGTAATTGATCCTTATTCTTTATCTCAAAAGCACCATCCTTATTAATGGCATAAATGTTTATGGTTCGTGTGGTTTTTTTATCAAGGCTTTCAACAATCGAAAGGCTTTGCCAAAGGATCAAAATGATCAAACTTACTACGCCCAACACGTACGATCTTCGGGTGACAAATAAACCCGTCAGAATTATTATGAGTGTCAGAAAAACAGCATCACTAAGATCAAAATCAATTTTATCGAGATAGCCCCAACCGGGTTTATCTGTTAATTGTACCATCCAAAAGATAAGCGAGGTTAAACCATTAATGATACCCGTAATAAATTTCAATTTCAACAGAAGTAAAATGCCCGCGTAGATCACGATCGAGCACAATGGAATTATAAACAAATTGGAAAAAATGAACCAAAGCGGGAATTGGTGAAATAAGGCCAAGGTAATAGGCAACGTGCTTATTTGTGCCGAAATAGAAACGCTGCACAGCTGCCAGATCCGTTTTAAGAAGGAATTTTCAATGTGAATACTTTCAGTAATAAAAGGTTCAAAGAAAACAATACCGATAATGGCTGAAAAGCTTAATAAGAAACCGGCGTCACGGATCAAAAAAGGGTCAAAAAATAAAATTAGAAATGCTGATACTGCTAAAATATTAAGGTTATTGTTAGTGGAATAATTAAAATAAAATTTACCAACGCTTAACAAACTTAACATGATGGCCGCCCGCAAAACAGGAGCCGAAAACCCGGTGATAAGCGTAAAAAAGAACAGCGCTGTTATTAAAAAAACAATTCTTATGCCTTTATGACGGTTATGCTTGTCGAATAAATTAAAAAAGAAAACAAGCACGATGTATAAAATAC
>JBGASH010000281.1:0-3259 GCA_044229775.1 Bacteroidia bacterium | reverse complement strand
GTATCCATTATAACCACCAGCTTTTTTCGGGCACGGGTTAGCGCTACATTCATTCGACGGATATCGCTCAAAAAACCGATCTCGGAATTGGGGTTGCTTCTTACCAATGAAATGTAGATAACATCGCGTTCTTCTCCCTGAAAACCATCAATTGTTTTAACCGAGATATGGCTGATAGGTTTCGCCGAAAAATCGTATTCCTTTAATTTTTCATTGAGCAATTCTATTTGTTCTTTATATGGCGAAATAATTCCGATATTAATTTTTTGTGTAGGATTAGTAAAATGGTATTGATCCAACAATAGATTCAAATGCTTATACAGCAGCTCGGCTTCGCCCAGATTGAACATGCTAAGTGTTTCGGGGTTTTGCACCTCATCAAAACTACAGCCGGCGGTATCAACCAATTCAACCGGCGTTGAAAGAATATCCGAGTCACTATTCGCATCCAACAACGCATCCTTTACCGAAATATCCGCTTCCAGTTCGTTATTATAAAAATACGCGTTACTAAAACTCATAATGGCACTGTGCATACGGTACTGACGGGTAAGCAATGACGAAACATTCGCCAACTTCATACACCTGTCTAAAAGCGTAATGTCCAATCCTTCTTTTTTTGCCTGAGTACTTTTTACAACGGGTGGTAATTGAAAATGATCGCCGCTAAATACAACGCGGTTACATTTTATCAGGGGGATCCACACCATTGGTTCCAACGCTTGTGAAGCTTCATCAAAAAATAAAGTGTTGAATGTTTTTTTATTTAATGCCCTATAGGTTGAAACAACCGGCGTGCAACAAATAACCTGCGCCTCGTCAAACAACATATTCACCACATGATCTTCGAGTAACCGGGCTTCCTTCAAACAGTTTTTTGCTTCGGCGTAAAACGCGGCGCGCTGCCTTGCATCTTCTTTTCCAAATACCCGTTTATACTTTCCGGCCATCCTGAAATATTCTTCGGCGTTTCTTCTTAAATTTTTAATGTCTTTATGGTATTGGTGATTTTGCACCCGACCATCAACCGTTGAATTGATGAGTTCCTCAGAAATGCGGGCCGGATGACCTACCCTTAGTACATTTACACCTTGTTCCAATAATTTTTCGGTAAGCAGATCAACCGCCGTATTAGTTGGCGCGCAAACCAAAACCTGCTTTTCGGTTTGCAAGGTTAAACGTATAGCCTGTACCAATGTGGTGGTTTTCCCGGTGCCAGGTGGTCCATGAATGACAGCGATATCATTGGCGGCAAGAACATGTCGTACTGCCTTGTTTTGCGATAAGTTCAGTTGAGGAATTAAAATAGTTTCGTCCGCTTTTTCAAAGCTTGCCTGCTGCTCGCCTTCTATAATTTCTCTTAACTCAGCTGTTTTGCAATTGCGGGCATTGATCACAAGGTCTAGTGCCTTTTGCATTTCAGTAAAACTATTATCGTCAAATTGAATGTTTACACCAAGCTTCCCATCATAACACCAATCGGGCAGATCGTCGGTATGCATAATGATCTTCATTTTATTTTTACCCGAATGCTTAATGGTACCATTCAACTCATATGTTTCCTCATTATTTTTATTGGAGAAAAGCGTGATGTTTTTACCTGTGTTAAAATGATGGGGCTTATCCAAACAGGAAGTGCGTTCCACTTCGAGTTGTACCAGATCGCCATAACCTAATTCATTTGACAGGATTTGTATGGGATACCAGGTAACACCATTTTGTTTTCTCTTTTCAATACCCGCTTTTAGAAATTGTTCTTTGTATTGAAAAAAATCTTCTTCCCTTTCCAACAATAATAATTCCTTTAGGAGTTTTAAGCGGGTTATTGATGTAGGATCCATTAAGCTGTTTTGTTTTTCAGCTCCGCCCGTAATTGATTCGAAGTTTTTGTGCTGCCGTCGTGACTCCAGCCCGGAGGACCGAAAACATAAAGTAATTTATCTTTAAAAGAACATTTTTTGGTGAGATCTTTGAATATTGCCTTCCATTCGTGAAACACCATAGTAAGAGGATTGTTGGTGTGAATATTCTTGGTCAATCCGAATTTTACGGGTTCTTTTTCATCTTCGGCTTGAAAGGTGCCGAATAATTTATCCCAAATGATCAGGAACATTCCCATGTTCTTGTCGAGGTATTTTACATTGCTTCCGTGATGTACACGATGGTGAGAAGGCGTTACAAAAATATACTCTAATACACCCAGTTTCCCCACTGCTTGGGTATGTGACAGAATTCCGAAAATTTGAGTGGCCGCGTAAGCAAACATTATATCCAATCCGTTAAAGCCAAATAATGCCAATGGAATAAAATAAATGAAACGGTACAACGGTTGAAACACCGACGACCGAAATCCAACAGTCAAATTAAATTCTTCGCTGCTGTGGTGTGTTACATGAACCGCCCAAAAAAAACGGCAATAATGATCCACACGATGTAACCAGTAATACATAAAATCTTCGGCCAAAACCAATGTTACCCAATACAAAATAACATGGTGTATTTCTGTAAACCGGAATTGGTAAAAATAATTCAACACGAAAAGACAAATACCTCTTACTAAAATATCTAAAGAAAAATTCAGTGCCGATAAATAAATGTTGGTAATGATACCTTTACCGGTGTAATAATGTTTATGATTAAAATAACTGTAAAGTAATTCGCCACCGATCACTACAAAGTAAACCGGTAAGGAAATCATGATCAAAAGACTTTCTCTGAACTCTTGCATAAACTATTGCAAAAATACGAATTTGCAAGAAACGACTCTGAAAAATAATTGAATCTTAAATTAACTGCTATGGTTAATTTTTAAATAGGGTAATATTTCCCTTTGTGGTTTTACTCAATCCTTCAATATCGGTATATTGTAAGATATAGAAATAGGTTCCATTACTAACCGCGTCTCCCGATTTGGTATGACCATCCCATCCGCCACCTATGCCATCCCATTCATAAAGACGTAACCCCCAACGATCAAAGATCACGCAATTCAATTCTTTAATACCAACACACTTAATAGTGAACACATCGTTTATGCCATCATTATTCGGTGTAAATAAGTTAGGAATATTGATCCCTATTGGGTTTTTTATATCCAAACATTGGGTTTGATAGTCGTTACATCCGCTTATAGAATCAGTGGCGTGTAAAGTTACGCAGGAGGTACCAATTTTTGCAAAAATATGCGTAGGACTATACAAATTAGAAATAGGTGTGGCATCACCAAAATCCCACCAATATTTATTTGGACCGGTAGTTA
>JBGASH010000280.1:0-3289 GCA_044229775.1 Bacteroidia bacterium | reverse complement strand
GCCGTCGCCAACTCCTGTTTGATAAAAATCGCCAATACAACGAAAACTTAAACCTTTATAGGCCATAGCGGCGTTAAAATAATTAGGATTAAGCGCCGAATTACCGGACATGTTATAACTGGTATCGGCAAAATCCACATAATCGCGATCGCTTCGCTGTCCCTGACCCATTAATCCCGATAAACTGAATGAAAAATCTTTTATTTTCTTTCCAATAGATAAGTTAACATTGCGTCGGGCATAACCGCCTGCCATTTGTCCATATGTTCCCGAAATATTCAACCCGTTAATGTCATCTGCCTGTTTGGTAATGATATTAATTACACCATATTCGGCATAACCGCCATAGATCGCAGAACCCGGTCCGCGTATAACTTCGATCTTTTTTATAAGGTCAATTGGAAAATGATTTCCGAACTGCGTAGTGGCATAAAGAATTTCGTTCATTTCTTGTCCATCCAACAAAACAAGAACCTTTCCTTCGTGCGCCCAATTACCTCTCATGCCAATGCCAACAACGCCCTCAACATCTACCCCAAAATCGATACCTGGCACAAGCCGCAAAACATCGATGATGTCGCGCGCACCCGATTTCTTGATCTCCTCATCGGTGATTAGCGAAACAATACTTGGTGATTCTCTGGTATTAAGTGGTTTTTTTGAGGCAACTGAGATTAGGGAGTTGATCAATTTCTCTAATTCGGATGGTACGCCATGTGCTTTTAACTTGAGCAACTGTTCAAGCGACATATCATAAAAATTAAGCGAATCGTTTGTAGTTTTAGTCGAATCTGATTGTGAAAAGGAGCTTAGGCTTACGCAGTTAAGAAAAGTTATTAAAAATATAGCTGAGAGTTTTTTCACTCTTGAAAGATATAAAAAAAATCAGAAAAACGAGCTTTTTTCAAAGAAAATTCTATATTTGTGTACATGCTAATTAACAATAAAGCATATCTTAAAGGCGCTTTATTTAATTATGAAATTAGGTTTTTTTAATACCGGATTCCCTAAAGTAACTCTGGCCTTTATATTGGTTATTTTTATAGTTCTCGCCAACGTGGGGATCACCTATTTCAGTATTCAGAAGAATAAGGCGGCTATTGCTAAATTAACCGAGGTCATTAATCCCTACATCGAATCGCTGGAAGAGTTCAACTTGGTAGTAACCGAGTCTAAAATGTATGCTACCAATTGGGTTTATCTGCAATACAGTGTTGATGATAAAAAGAAATTTAATATTTTAATCAAGCAGCATTACCCTCAGCTCAAAACCAAGTTGGATGGTTTTATGGTGAAGCTTCATTTGCAATCCGATCGTGATAGCTTAACAACGGTATTCAAAAAATTTGAGGCTCTGATAGAGGTGGAAAGGGGCGTTATGAAAACGCTGGTAGTTTTTGATGATTATGAGAACCCTCAAAAGAAATTTAAGTGTGAAGATATTATCGAAAACGAAGTGCTGCCACGAACCGAAGCGGTTATGAAAAGTCTTAGTAAGATCTTGGAGCGGAACAAGGAAGAGGCCTTACGTTTAAAAAGCGAAACCGAAGATTCCTTAAGGAGAATGCTAACCATTATGCTGGGTGTTTCGGTTACTCTGTTCCTAATAATTCTGTTCGCGATCTCCTTTATTTCCGGCGCTATCCGCCGCCCTGTATTAAAAATGAAAGATATTGTTCAGCAATTGGCCCGTGGTGAATTACCGGATGAAAAAGTGACAGGTAAAGATAAGAACGTAGTAAGTGATATGGCCATTTCGGTTAATGCCCTTTCCGAAAGTTTTTCGAAAACAGCTATTTTTGCTAATGAGATTCGTCAGGGTAACCTCGAAGCTTCTTACGAAAAATTAAGTGAGAACGATATGCTTGGGGCTTCACTTATTAATATGCAAAAAAGCTTAAAGGCTTACTCCGAAGATATGGAGAATAAAGTGAAGGAGCGTACTGCCGAAGTGATCGAAAAAAGTGAAAGTTTAGAGATAGCCTATAAAGAAATACGTGAAAGCATAACTTATGCCAAACGCATTCAGGAGTCGATCTTGCCGGCCGACGAAATGATCTCAAAGGTTTTTAACGATTCATTTATTTTTTACCGACCAAAAGATATTGTGTGTGGTGATTTTTATTGGTTTGCTCAAAAAGGCGACGAAGCTTTGATAGCCGCTATTGATTGTACTGGTCATGGTGTACCTGGAGCGCTTATGACCGTTATAGGAAATTCCTTGCTTAATCAGGTACTCAGTTTATCAGATACCACTAATCCGGCTCATATTTTAACCCAGCTCGATAAAAAACTTCTCGAAACGTTTCAACAGCACGGTAATGTGGTTACCAATGATGGTATGGATGCCGCTATTTGTCGTTACAATATTAAAAAACGCGAGATCACTTTTGCCGGTGCTAAGCGTCCGCTTTATATTTTTAAGAATGGCGAATTAATAGAAGTAAAAGGAAATAAATCGCCGATAGGAAGTTTTGGACACGATTTTGATAAACACTTTACCGCGCATAAGATCAATATGAGCCCTAAAGATACTATCTATCTTTTTTCAGATGGTGTTCAGGATCAATTTGGCGGTACCGAAGGAAAAAAATTCATGATCAAACGTTTTAGGGATCTGTTAAGTGAGATCAATTCACTCCCAATGCACGATCAGGCCAGGCGATTGGAAAAAGAGATCGATCAATGGCAAGGTAAATACGAACAAACCGACGACATGCTTTTAATAGGCATTAAATTCTAATTCTGGTCGGGAATATTTTTCGTTAATTTATTAAAGAATTCAAATTGGGTTAAAAACTCTTTAGCCACAATGCGAATCAACGTATAAACCGGAATAGCCACCACCATTCCTCCAATACCACCAATAGTGGCAGCCATAAGAGTCACTAAAAAGATCTCGAGCGGATGAGCTTTTACCGAATTGGAAAAAATATAAGGTTGTATAAAAATGGCATCCAATAAATTCACACTAAGCAATGCGCTAACGATCTTTATCATGGTAGTTGATAGCAGTTCGTATTCGCCCATTTGTATGCAACCGGCTACTCCTAAAAATAAAGCGAATAATAAAGTGATAACAGGGCCTATATAAGGTATAACGTTAAGCATACCCGCAATAAATCCAATTACCAGCGCACTTTTAATTCCCAGGATCCATAAAGTTATTCCCGCAAGCGTACCTACAATGACCACATCTATCACTAAACCGGTAAAATATTTGCTGAGCATACTTTTAGAAGTGCGTAAAATATCTTTCACCTGAGCGTCGTATTTTGATGGAGTTAAA
>JBGASH010000279.1:0-3293 GCA_044229775.1 Bacteroidia bacterium | reverse complement strand
TACGATTTAATTGGTCCCATCACCCAATTAGCAGCTGCTTTCGCTTTTTCCTTTTTTTTATCTCCTGAATCATCAAAACACTTTAATAATTCTTCGAAATAAAGCGCGATCTCTTTTTGCTCAGTCAAAACATTAGCATCATATTCACTTAATCCATACTCATTCACATACTTTTTATGCAGATCGTTTGGCAAAGGTGGTAACGAGGCTCTTACGGTCTCAACATATTCCTTTGTTACCATTACCGGTTGAAGGTCGGGCTCCGGGAAATACCGGTAATCGTTGGCGCTTTCTTTACTTCTTAAAGCAAATGTGGTGCCGTTAACGGCGTCAAAACTGCGGGTTTCCATAGCCACGGTTTCGCCGTTCTCGATCAGATCTATTTGTCTTTTTATTTCAAAATCAATGGCGCGTTGAACATTTCTAAAGGAGTTCATATTCTTTACCTCTGTGCGGCGACCGTATTCGGTGGCGCCTTTTAATCTTACCGAAATATTAGCGTCACAACGCAACGAGCCCTCTTCCATATTACCATCACAAATATCGAGGTAACGCACCAGTTTACGCACTTCATTTAAATACGCGTAAGCTTCTTCTCCCGAACGAAAATCGGGCTGCGTTACAATTTCACACAAGGGTGTACCGGCACGGTTAAGATCTATTAAGGTTTCAAAAGGATCTATATCATGTAAACTCTTACCCGCGTCTTCCTCCATGTGAATACGGATCAGGTTAATTTTCTTTTCGGCTCCGTCTTTCATTTTAAACGCCACATACCCTCCGGTACAAATAGGCGTTTTATCCTGAGTGATCTGATACCCCTTAGGAAGATCGGCATAAAAGTAATTCTTACGGGCAAACTGATTCTCTAAAGTAATGGTTGATCTTGTGGCTATTCCCAACCTAACGGCAAACTCAATAGCCCGCTTATTCACTTTTGGCAGGGTACCGGGGTGACCCAGTGTAATTACGCTAACGTTACTATTGGGTAAAGCACCATATTCAGCAGCATCGTTGCTGTACATTTTTGTCTTTGTAAGTAACTGAATGTGGCACTCCAATCCTATAACGGATTCATATTTATCGTAAACACTCATTTCTGTTTGAAACTACTTAAATTTTACGTAAAATTACAAATGAAAATGAATTTATTTGAACATAAAGCATTTAATTATTTCATAATATTTGTTATATCGGTTCTAACCCTCAATTATCAGGACCACAGCTCTTATTCAGGCCTAGATGGCTCCTATTTTTGGGCCTTTAATTACCTGTTTGAATGCCGGCCCGGCGAACTCGATAAAATAAGTTTTATCTATGGGCCGTTAGCCTTTTTACGTAACCCTGCCTTTTATGGCAATTTAATTTTATGGACCTGTCTTTTTCAAACCGTTTTAAAATTCTTATTGGGATATTGTTTCTTAAAATTAGCCCAGGCCTTTGATGCCGGCAAAAGAACCGCTTTATTATTATTCGTACTTAGTTGTTTGGTGTTATTTAGCACCGAAACCTATATTGAATTACCGGTTATTTTGCTTTTGATCTTGTTTTCGCTCGAAAACAAACTTCTTTACCTGATCCTTATTGCCCTGTTAACCGCCATTGGCTATTATATTAAATGTTCCGTTTTCCTTACCTGTGTTTTAATTCAGGGGCTGTATTACGGTTACACGATTTTCTTAGCTAAAAAATTAGATTGGAAATTGGGCTTGAAATTTTTTGTTCTGAATTTAGTCGCGTTTTTATTGTTAGGATTAATGATTTTTAAAGGCTTTACTCCTATTATCGGATCTTTAAAAGCCTATTACCGTAATGTGCTTTCGTATAATGAAGCCAGTTCGGCTTACAATAATCCGGATAGTATTTTCTTATTGGTTTTATTCGGAATAAGTTTGATCGCCTTGTTTTTTGTAACTAAACATAAGCACGTGAAATTATTCTGGGCCTTATCGCTCATTATGCTTTATACCTCCTATACACACGGCATGGTTCGTGAAGGCAATGCCCATTACATGGGATTTATTACTTGCCTTTTTAGCTTGTCGGTTACCATGGGAATTTTTCACGCCGTATATTCCAAATACACCTGGCCGCTTATTGGTTTAGCTTTCTTTTGTTTTTATGGGAATTTGGGTAACAAATGGGATTATTCCGATTATCCGCTCACCATTCAAAATGGCCCTAAGAATTTTTACGATTTTATAATTGATAACAGTAAGCATAAACGCGACCGCGATACCAATACACGGGTTAATTTAAATTATAACACAGTAAAAAATACGCCCAAAGAAATAGTGGATTCGCTGAGAAAAGGGAGTTTGGATTTTTTTCCTTGGGAATTATTATATGTAGAAGCCGATACTTTTACCAATTGGAAACCACGCCCCTATTTGCAGTCGCTTAACATGTCGCATTTTTTTGATGAGAAGACCGCTAAATATTTTATTTCCGCCAATGCGCCTGATAATGTGATGTGGCATTCGTGTACGCGTGTAGACAGTACTTTTTTTAACTCTATAGACGATTCGTATTTGCTCACTAACGAATTTCATACCTGCGCCGCTTTAATTGCAAACTATCGCGTATTTGGAAGCAAGCCCTGGTGTTTGTATTTGAAAAAACGCCAAACCATGCTGCCCTATTGGGTAGAAGAAAAACAAAAAGAATTTGACGCTAAGAACAACGAATGGATTAATGTTCCGGATAGCACGCGCATTACGGGTTGCTCGGTTCATTATAATTTTAATATGATGCGGGGACTTAAAAAATTATTATACCGCGATGATGAATTTTACATTGAGTATAAAACCACCGAAGGAAAGATCATCAAAAAACGTTTTTGGCCGGATGATGCCAATTATTTTGTTTGGGTTTCGCCTTACATCGAATCGTTTAATAAACCTTTCAAAAAAATAAAGGCCATACGTTTTTCCAATACCAATAATAATACTTTGCACAGTGGTATTCTTAAAATTAAGTTTAAAACCGTGGTTTTTGATAAACTTGATCCCACACCAGAAGATTTTAGCGGGTTGTTTAAATGGTTTAATCCTAATTGATCTTTTCCCGCCCAAGCCACCTTCCGTTCGGTGGCCACAAGGGCGCAAAGCCGCTAAGGTTTTGTGTTTCTTTGCGTCTTAGCTCCCATTAACCATTGGGATTTATTTATTATGTTCTTTTCTTTGCCTGCCACACAAAGAAAAGAACCAAAAGAAAAGTCACCGCTGCGCACCCTCGGCGACCCGCTACGTGTCGCTCGCTAAAACCAAGAAACTCGGCCGAGGCAAGCCACG